>JAXDMI010000342.1:0-4632 GCA_034666145.1 Myxococcales bacterium
GCGCATCTACGTCTCCGGCGCCGTGGAGTGCGAGGTCGACGACTCCGGTCGCATCCTCGTGCCGCCGACGCTTCGTGAGCACGCGCACCTGAAGAAGGACGTGCTCTGGGCCGGCAACGGCAAGTACGCCGAGCTCTGGGACGCCCAGGCCTGGAAGAAGTTCTTCGAGACCGACGCCGAAGAGCGCCAGCAGATCAGCGCGCGCCTCGCGGAGCTCGGTCTATGAGCGCGGGGCTCTTTTCATGAGCGGACATCCGCAGCTCGCGCTTCCCGGCGTGGTCGCCGACGCGGCCGCGGAGTGGGTCTGGACGGAAGAGACGGGAGAGGAGGCCGACGTGCCCGACTTCGTCCACGCGACGGTCATGAAGACGGAGGTGATCGATGCGCTCGCCCCGCGCGCCGGCATCTACGTCGACGCAACAGTAGGCGGAGGCGGCCATTCCGAGGCCATCCTCGAGGCTCACGGCGAGTCCCGCGTCATCGCGCTCGATCGCGATCAGACTGCGCTCGATGCCGCGCGCTCGCGGCTGGAGCGCTTCGGGGATCGCGTGACCTTCGTGAAGACGCCGTTCGGCAGCATCGCCGAGGCCCTCGACACGCTCGGGATCGAGACCGTCGCCGGCATCTGCGCCGATCTCGGTGTGAGCTCGCCGCAGCTCGACGACGCCGCGCGCGGCATGAGCTTCCGCCGCGAAGGCCCCATCGACATGCGCATGGATCCGAGCGAGGGCGAAGAGACCGCGCTCGAGCTCATCGCGCGTCTCTCCGACGACCAGCTCGCCGACATCATCTTCCAGTACGGCGACGAGCGACGCTCGCGCCGCATCGCTCGCAGCGTGAAGCGCGCCCTCGGCGACAACCAGCTCGAGACCACGCTCGATCTCCGTCGCGCGATCGTCCGCGCCGTCGGACCCGTGCGCGTCGGCGGCGTAGACCCCGCCACGAGGACCTTCCAGGCCCTACGAATTGCGGTCAATCGTGAGCTCGAGGAGCTCGAGCAGCTCCTCGCTGCGCTGCCTCGGCTCGTCGAGATCGGCGGCGTCGCGGCCATCCTCAGCTTCCACTCGCTCGAGGATCGCCAGGTGAAGCGCGCCTTCCACGACAAGGGCACGTGGACCACGCTCACCAAGAAGCCGCTCGTCGCCGGCGACGAAGAGGGCGCCGTGAATCCCCGCTCGCGCAGCGCCAAGCTGCGTGCTGCGCGCCGCGTCTCCGAGGAGGAGACGAAGAAGGGAAAGTACGCGCGATGACGTCCCCGCTCACGGTCCGGCGCGCACGCATCTTCATGTTCAACTGGACGCTCGCCGTCCTCGCGACGGCCTGCGCGTTCGTGGTGCACCTCGCGATGCGCGGTCGCACCGTCTCGCTGGGCTACGAGCTCGGCAAATCCCGCAACGAGCAGATGCGCCTCCGCGAGGTGAAGCGCGTCCTCGAGCTCGAGTCGGCCAGCTACAAGACACCCGAGCGCGTCGAGATGGTGTCGCGCACGCTCCTCGGGATGGAACCCCCGTCACCGGACCGCATCGTGACGGTTGGCGGAAAGTTGTCCTCGCCGGACGAGACGAACGAGGCTCGGGCTCAGGCGAAGCCCGCCCCCTGACCCGTCCAGAACCCGTTCAGCCAATTTCCGGGCAGTAACACGCGATGCGCAATCTCGATCCGATACGCGCCAAGTGGATCCGCTTCCGCATGGGTCTCCTCTGCGGGACGATGGCCCTCGGCCTCGGCGGCTTCGTGTCGAGCGCGTACCGCGTTCAGGTCGAGGACGGCGCGACCTGGAAAGAGACGGCGGAGAACCAGCGGCAGCGCCGTCTCCACGTCGAGCCGAAGCGCGGCACCATCTACGATCGTAACGGCGCTGCGCTCGCCGCGAGCGTCGAGGTCCCCAGCATCAGCGGTGACGTCGTCGAGATGCTCCGCGGCATCGAGACCGTGCCTGCGCAGCAGGTCGCGCTCCAGGACATCTCGGTGCGCATCTCCGCGGCGCTCGGGCTCGATCCCAACGACGTTCAGGCCAAGCTCGCATCGAAGCGTCGCTTCGTATGGCTCAAGCGCCGCGTCACCGCCGACGAGGCACAAGCAGTCCGCGATCTCGGCGATCCCAAGAAGTCCGCGAAGCCCGTGAAGGGCCTCGCCGTCGAAGGCGAAGGCCGTCGTTACTATCCCGGTCGCGAGCTCGCCGGCCCCGTGCTCGGCTTCGTCGCGCCCGACGGCTTCGGAAAAGACGGGCTCGAGCTCTCGCTCGACGACGAGCTCCGCGGTCGTGCCGAGGAGGTCCGCGGCCTCCGCGATCGCTCCGGTCGCCTCATCTTCTCCGAGGGCAGCACCGAGGAAGGCGCCTTCGCCGGACACGACGTGCAGCTCGCTCTCGACGAGGGCATCCAGCACGTCGTCGAGCGCGAGCTCAACGTCGCGCAGAGCACGTACGAGACGAAGGACGCATCGATCGTCGTCCTCGATCCGACCACCGGCGAGATCCTCGCCCTCGCTTCGGTGCCTGGCTACAACCCGAACGACTACAGCGACAGCGAGGTCGAGGCCCGCCGCGATCGCGCCGTCACCGATCGCTTCGAGCCCGGCTCGGTCATGAAGGTCTTCACCGTCGCTGCGGCCCTCGCCGGCGGCACGCTGAAGCCCACCGACACGATCTTCTGCGAGCACGGCACGTACCAGGTCGCGAACGTCACGATCCACGACACGCACGAGAACGACTGGCTCACGCCGACGCAGATCCTCGCCAAGAGCTCCAACATCGGCGCGCTCAAGATCGGACTCGGCCTCGGTGAGCCCGCGATGTACGCCGCGTATCGTCGCTTCGGCTTTGGCGAGCCCACCGGGCTTCCGCTCCCCGGTGAGGCGTCCGGCGTGCTCCGCCCGCGAGGCCGCGCGTGGTTCGAGGTCGAGACCGCGAACGCGTCGTTCGGTCAGGGCATCAGCGTCTCGACCATCCAGCTCGCCGTCGCGATGGGCGCCATCGCCAACGGCGGCAAGCTGATGGAGCCGATCCTGGTCCGCAAGATCAGCGACACGCGCGGCACCGTCGTGAAGGAGTGGACGCCTCACGTGCGGCGCGAGGTCGTGCCGAACGCCGTCGCGAGGACCGTCGCCGAGATGCTCACTGCCGTCGTCGAAGAAGGTGGCACAGCCGTCGAGGCGGCGATGACCGGCTTCCGTGTCGCAGGCAAGACCGGAACCGCGCAGAAGGTCGACCCCGCGACCGGGAAATACTCCGAGGATCACTACACCGCGTCCTTCGTGGGCTTCGTTCCCGCGGAAAAGCCACGGCTCGTGATTGCGGTCGTGCTCGACGAACCGATGATCGGGCGCTACGGAGGCGATCTCGCAGGACCCGTGTTCCGGCGCGTTGCCGAGGCGAGCCTGCGTTACCTCGGCGTTCCGCCTTCCCACTCCACACCGAAGATCAAGACCGTGACGCGCAATGGAGATCCCGCCGATGCCACGCTCGCCGCGATGAAGATCGACGGCGCAGGCGGCAGCGCAAAGGGCGAGAGCAGCAAGCCCGACGGCAACGCGCCCGCGGGACCGGCGGCAGCTGGGCCTCTCGGACCGCCTGCGCCCAGCGACGTGCGCGTGCCCGACGCGATCGGCATGGGCGCACGCGATGCGGTTCGCACGGTCGGTAATGCCGGCCTCGTTCCGCTCGTCGAGGGCACGGGCCGGCTCGTGAAGCAGGTGCCGTCACCCGGCGCACCGGCGCCCAAGGGCTCGAGCGTTCGTCTGGTCTTCGAGCCGGCGTCATGACCGAGAGTGCAGACCGCGACCTCCTCGAGGAAGCGCGTCCAGCCGAGGGAATGAGCCTCGCCGACCTCGCGCGCGAGATCCCAGGAAGCAGCGCGGTCGTCGAAGGTGATGCGTCGGTGCTCGTCACCGGCGTTCACCATGATTCGCGGCAGGTCCAGCCCGGCGATCTCTTCGTGGTGCGTCGCGGCGAGAAGTACGACGGCAGCTCATTCGTCGCCGATGCCGTCGCGCGCGGCGCGGTGGCGGTCCTTGCCGAGCGTCATGAGGGACCGACGTCTGTGCAGACAGCGCCAGAGCGCAACGTTCCGATCCTGCGCGTCGCGGACGTCGCGACGGGGCTCGCGTACACGTCGGCCGCGGTCTACGGGCACCCCGCGTTCTCGCTCGACGTGATCGGCATCACGGGCACCAACGGCAAGACGACGACATCGCATCTCGTGCGTGCCGCCATCGACGGTGCGCTCGGTCTCCCCAAGTGCGGGATCGTCGGCACGATCGGCCACTCGTATGCGGGCAAGACGATCGCCGCTGCGCACACCACGCCCGAAGCCGACGAGCTCGCTCGCGTCCTCGCCGTCATGCGCAAGCGGGGCGCGACGCACGTGGCGATGGAGGTCTCGTCGATCGCGCTCATGCTCGGACGCGTGAAGGCGGTGCGCTTTCGCGTCGCCGCCTTCACGAACCTGACGCAGGATCACCTCGATTTTCACGGCTCGATGGAGGCCTACGCCGCCGCGAAGATGCATCTCTTCACGACGTGCGAGCCGGGCCTCGCGGTCGTCAATGTCGACCAGCCGTTCGGGGTGAAGGTCGCGGCGGCGGCCAAGTGCAGGGTCCTGCGCGTCAAGACGAGCCTCGGCACCGCCGCCG
>JAXDMI010000343.1:0-4133 GCA_034666145.1 Myxococcales bacterium
CCTCTTGAACCGGGCGACGCCCTCGTCGCTCGGTGCGCCGGCGATCGTCCGGCGTCCTCTCATACCCGCGCCATCGGCGCGGACCCCTCAGCGGAGCTCCATCATGAAGACGAACGAAGTGAAGACGAACGCGAAGAAGAAGACGAAGGAGACGGTGGTATTCGCCCTGATCGCGCTGAGCATCGTGTTGATGTTCGGCGGGTTCGCTCTCGTGAGCCGCGGCGTGACGACGGGTTGGATCGGGATCGCCGCATCGGCGCCGATGCTCCTGATCGTGCAGCGCGCGATGCGCGCCGGCTCGAGCGCGGTCGTCGTCGAGCCGAAGCCCGAAGAAGGCTCGGCCGAGGGCTGAACGTCAGCAGTCCCGCTGCGCGCGGGGCTCGTCTCGTCCGCCTACTTGCCGACGACGAGCTCCGCGTTGCACGGGATCTCGACCTCGTGCGCGTCGTTGCGGACGTTCACGGAGATCGTGTGCGCTCCGCACATGACCGAGAAGCTGCGCTGACCGCGGCCGAGCATGCGCTTGCCGTCGAAGAAGACATCCTTCGCGCGCGCGTCACCGGCGATGGTGAGGCGGCCGTACTTGCCGCCCTTCGCGTCCGTCTTCGGCGGGATGATGGTGACGGCGAACGGAGGCGGAGCGGCCGGAGCCTGCGCGACCGGGGTCGGAACGACCGGAGCCGGAACGACGGGAGCCTGCGCGACGGGAGTCGGAACGACCGGCGGCGGAGCGACGGCGGGCTGCGGCGAGAGATCGATCGGCGGCGCTCCCACGGCGGCGGGCTGTGCGGCGGCGACGCTGCGGAGCGTCTTCGCGTCGAGAGCGTCGTGCGTCGCACCGCGGAGCGCGAAGATGCCGACCGCGAGCATCGACACGAGCGCGACGGCACCGGCGGACGCACCGAGCACGCGACGATGACGGTGGAGACCGAACATCCGCGGCGCGACGAGCTCGCTGGCATCGGCGTCGTCGGAGACGTCGGTGAAGACCGGAGACGGGGCGGCGGCGGCAGCGCTCGCGAGATCGGACGAGACGGCGAGCGAGCTCGGCTCGCTGATCCTCGCGTGCGTCGAGGCGAAATCGACGGCGGCGGTGGCCGAGAAATCGTAGTCGGAGAGCAGCGTGCGCCGCGGTCCGCGGAGGATCTCGCCGACGGCGAGCTGTGACGGCGGCCGGCCCTCCTGGTCGAAGACGATCCAGGGGGTCGACGGTTCACGGAGGAAAGCGCGCACATCGCTGTCGATGCGTCGTCGATCCGGGATGGACACGCCAGACGTCCCCGTCGGGGTCGCGGAGCCAGCGGTCTCCGCGGTTTTCGGCCCTTCCGGTGCTTCAGGGTCGCGCATGCGCGG
Source organism: Myxococcales bacterium (assembly GCA_034666145.1). Taxonomy (GTDB): domain Bacteria; phylum Myxococcota_A; class Polyangia; order Polyangiales; family Polyangiaceae; genus Labilithrix. The sequence goes on from JAXDMI010000343.1 coordinate 1,354, forward strand.
GGGTGATGCAATTTGCGGCCCAACCGAGGCCGTCGCGCCGTGTCAGACTCGAGGCATGGCAGAAGGCGAAGACAGGCCTCCTTCGATCGCCGCCTACCGCGACGAGCGCCCGCTGGCGGACCTGATTCCGCCGGATCGGCGCCGGCTCCATTCGTTCTTGCTCGTGGCGGCGAGCCTGTTCACCGGCGGCATGTTGATGATGCTCGGAGAGCAGATCTATTCGGCAACGGTGCTGAGCCGACGAGCCAACGCGCAGCCGGCGATCACGATGCGTCCGCTGGTGACGCCGGCGATCTTCAGCTCGGGCGTCGCCGCGCGATTTGCGTGGGCTGATCACGCGAGCGCCGTCGACGGAGCGCCCGCGCCCGACGGCAAGCTCGATCCCCGCATCGACGTGTATCTCGAAGGACGCTTCGTCGCGTTGATGCTGGTGCCGGACTCTGCGAATACCCATCGCTACCGTCGCCCGTGGGACACCATCGTCGAGGACGATCCGTTGCCGACCGCGGCGACCGGAGGCTTCGAGCGCGGCTCGGCGTCGTGGCAGCTCGCGGTCTTCGATGGTGAGGCCGAACGTTCGCTGCAGCGGCCCGACGGCTCGCTGATCCCGTTCGGCGGGGGCCGTCGGCTCGTGCATCTCTTCGCGTCCGACGACGGCACGATCGAGGAAGGCACGACGCTCCGCGTGTTGGGTCAGCTGGCGGACGGTTCGTTGGTCGAGGGCCCTGCCTTCGCGTTTCACGATCCGATCTACGGGATGGAAGCGCAGCAGCGGAAGCCCGTCGAGTAGTCCCAGTAGCGCGCCTCGTGCGCGGTGGTGACGTAGTCGCAGCCGTGGCCGTTGAGCCATGTGTCGACGTAGTAGCCGCCGCGGAAGTGACCGCTCGGGTCAGCCGTCCATTCGTGGAGATTGCCGACGATGTCGAACACGCCCTCGGGCGTCACGCATTCCTTCTTCGCGCCGCCGGGGAGCAGCGAGTCGGCGAGCTGGTTGATGCACGGGTGCTCGAGCTTCGTGAACACCGAGAGGTCGTGTGACTCGAGGTACTGCATCGCGGGGTGCTGGTCGCGATGATCGTTGCAGGTTCCCCGCTTCTCGGCGGCGCCATAGGGAAAACGCGTATTGTTCACGCTTCGGCACGCCGCCACCCATTCGTCGTCCTTGCACAGCCGCTTGCCGGCATTCGCGCACGCGGTCACCGCTTGCACTTGCGAGATGTACGCTTGGGGCACAGCGTTCGGCGCGCTCTTCGCGCGCACGCGCAGCTGACCGGGGTTGAAGAACGAGCTCCACGTGTGCTCGGTGTCGTCCTCGAGCAGCTCCACGACGTGGGCCTCCCAGCGATCGACGCACAGTCCCGGCTTGGACTTCACCGCCGCCATGCCGGGCGGACATCCGCCGAGGCCCGGCGGCTCGCGCAGGTCCTTGCCGGCGTTCGGGCGCACCAGCTCGTGCGGATCGCAGACGTTGCCCTTGCTCTCCCAGCGGAACGACTTGTTCGTCTTGCTGACCTGCGTGCCCTCGCGATCGCGCACCGCCTTCAGCGCCTTCACGTGCTCGGGCGAGTAGACGGCACATCGCTGCGGGAGCTCGTTCACGTGCACGGGGAAGCGGTGGTCGTGCATCGCCTCGAACTCGAATTCGAGGCGCTCGCCGGGACGGCTCTGACACACCACCTGGCCCTCGCCTTCGGGATGCGGGAGCTTGATGGTGATGGGGATGCGAAAGCGTTCGTTGGCCGGCTCGAACGCGTAGCCCACCTCGGTGCCGCGCGGCCAGTCGGCGAGCGCTGCGCCGGTGACGCGCGTCACCTTGAAGATGCGATCCTCCTTCAACGCATCGGGCGGGATGACGAGCTGGGTGCCCTCACCGCGAAAGATCCCGCCGGCGGGACCGATCGCGAGCGACGCAGGATCGACGCCGGCGTCGACCGCCGCGACCGCGGAGTCGAGCACGGGCGGCGGCGGGCCCGTCTCCGCGGCGGCCTCGTTCGTCGATCCTTGCGGACCGACGGCGTGACGACTGCACGCGGCGATCGCGATCGCGATCGCGGGAACGACGGCGGCGAAGACGACCGGGACGCGGACTCTCACGACGGCGAGCGTCGCACGAGACGCGCATCCCGCCAACGCGACTAAGGGACGCCGGGGATCGGGAAGTTGGGAAGCGGCGCGTCCGCGGGATCGGGCGGAGGCGCGGGCTTCTCCGCGGGCGCGGGCTTCTCCGCGGGCGCAGGCTTCTCCGCCGCGGGCGCGGGCTTCGGAGCGGGAAGCGGCGGGATCGCGTCGACACCGATCGCGATCTCGGCCGGTGCTGCCGCTGCATCGCCGCCGTGCGTCTTGGGGACCGGACGTCGTACGTGCGCGTGGACCTTCGTGACGCCACGCGCCTTCGACGCGGACGCCGGCGCAGGCGCCGCGTTCGTATCGGCTCCCGGCGAGCTCGGGTCCGTGGTGTCCACCACCTGCGCGGGTGCGACCGGCGCCTTCGCAACAGGCATGACGCCCGACGTGATCGTTGCAGTCTGCACGGGTTCGTGCGCGGCCGTCGCAGGCGCGGCGCCCGGGCGCGGGATCAAGATGGCCGCTGCGACGACGCTCGCCGCGAGCACCACGCCCGCCATCACGAGACCGGTGCGCCGCGGGCGCGCCTCGATCTGCTGAAGAAGTCCGCCACTCAGCGGCATCGGATCCATGGCTGCTTCCTCCTGGGAATACGCATCGTCGTGACCGAGTAGCGCGCGCAGCTCGGAACGGAGCTCGCGCGCGGACGCGAAGCG
>JAXDMI010000344.1:0-3504 GCA_034666145.1 Myxococcales bacterium
CACTATGCCACCGCCACGCTCCTCGAAGGAACGAAGGACGCCGACGGCAAGGCCATCACCGATCAAGTCATCGCGCTCGGCCCCGCGGCCTCGCAAGTGATGATCAAGCAGCTCGGCACCAACGGCGGCGGCTTCTTCAACGTCAATTCGGCGCACCCGTTCGAGAACCCGACGCCGCTCGCGAGCTTCGTCGAGCTGTTCGCGATCCTCCTGATCCCGGCGGCGCTTTGTTACACCTTCGGCAGGCTGGTCAAGGACACGCGGCAGGGCTGGGCCTTGCTCGCGGTGATGTTCGTCATCTTCCTCCCGCTGCTCTGGCTGTGCGTCTCGCAGGAGCAGGGAGCGAATCCCGCGCTCGCTTCGTTGCCCCTCGACCACGCGGCGAGCGCGCTCCAGGCCGGCGGCAACATGGAAGGCAAGGAGGTCCGGTTCGGGATCACGGGCTCCGCGCTCTGGGCCACCGCGACGACCGCGGCGTCGAACGGCTCGGTCAACTCCATGCACGACTCGTTCACGCCGCTCGGCGGGCTCGTGCCGCTGTGGCTCATCCAGCTCGGCGAGATCATCTTCGGCGGCACGGGCTCGGGGCTCTACGGCATGCTGATCTTCGCCATCGTCGCGGTGTTCGTGGCCGGTCTCATGGTGGGCCGCACTCCGGAATATCTCGGCAAGAAGATCGAGGCCTACGAGATGAAGATGGCGTCGCTCGTCATCCTGATCCCGCCGTTGTTCGTCCTCCTCGGCACCGCCATCGCGTGCATTGCGGAGGCGGGGCAGAAGGGCGTCGCCAATCCGTCGGCGCACGGCTTCACCGAGATCCTCTATGCGTTCTCGTCGGCCTCGAACAACAACGGCAGCGCCTTCGCAGGGCTCAGCGCGAACACGCCGTTCTACAACGCGGCGCTCGGCATCTGCATGTGGTGCGCGCGCTACTGGCTGATGGTGCCGGTGCTCGCGATCGCGGGGGGCCTCGCCAAGAAGAAGATCGTGCCCCAGACCACCGGCACGCTTCCCACCCACAACCCGCTCTTCGTCGCGATGCTCGTCGGCACCATCGTGGTCGTCGGTGCGCTCACCTTCATCCCGGCGCTCGCCCTCGGCCCCATCGTCGAGCACCTGCTCGCGCACGGAGCAGGATAGTGCCGCCGACCGGCACGGCGCCGTCTGCTGCGCTCCGCAAACAGCACGGACCGCGGAAGCTCTTCGAGCGCCACATCGTGAAGGGCGCCATGATCGACGCAGTGCGGAAGCTCGATCCGCGGCATCAGTTCAAGAACCCCGTCATGTTCGTGGTGGAGGTCGGCAGCCTGCTGACCTCCGTGCTGTTCATCCAGGCGCTGGTGGGGAAGGGCGAGGCGCCGCCGGCATTCATCCTCGCGGTGTCGCTCTGGCTCTGGTTCACGGTGCTCTTCGCGAACTTCGCGGAGGCGATGGCGGAAGGACGCGGAAAGGCGCAGGCCGAGGCGCTACGCCAAGCGCGGAAGGACACGCCGGCGAAGAAGCTCGCCGAGGCGCGCCGCAACGCGACCGTCGAGGTGGTCTCGTCCGCGAAGCTCCGCAAAGGAGACATCGTCCTGATCGAGGCCGACGACGACGTACCGTGCGACGGCGAGATCGTCGAGGGCGTCGCCTCGGTCAACGAAGCGGCCATCACCGGCGAGAGCGCGCCGGTCATTCGCGAAGCAGGCGGCGATCGCAGCGCCGTCGTCGCGGGCACACGCGTGCTCTCCGACTGGATCATCGTCAAGGTCGGCGCCGATCCGGGCGAGACGTTCCTCGATCGGATGATCTCCATGGTCGAGGTGGCGAAGCGCCAGAAGACGCCGAACGAGATCGCGCTCAACATCCTGCTCGCGGCGCTCACCATCATCTTCCTGCTCGCCACCGTGACGCTGCTCCCGTTCTCGCTGTTCAGCGTGAAGGCGGCGGGCTCCGGTCAGGTCGTCTCCATGACCGTGCTCGTCGCGCTGCTCGTGTGTCTCATCCCGACCACCATCGGCGGTCTCCTCTCTGCGATCGGCATCGCCGGCATGGACCGCATGATCCAGGCGAACGTCATCGCCACGTCCGGCCGTGCGGTGGAGGCTGCAGGAGACGTCGACGTACTGCTCCTCGACAAGACCGGCACCATCACGCTCGGCAACCGCCAGGCAACGACGTTCCACCCCGCACCGGGCCTCACGGAGCAAGGGCTCGCCGATGCGGCGCAGCTCGCCTCGCTCGCCGACGAGACGCCCGAGGGGCGCAGCATCGTCGTGCTCGCAAAGGAGAAGTTCAACATCCGCGAGCGCAACAACCGGGACCTCGGCGCCACGTTCATTCCGTTCACCGCGCAGACGCGGATGAGCGGGGTCGACGTCGACGGACGCGAGCTCCGCAAGGGCGCCACCGAAGCGGTCGTCGCGTACGTCGTCGCGAAGGGCGGAACCTTCCCCGAGGCGGTGCGTACGAAGACCAACGAGGTGTCGAGGGGCGGCGGGACTCCGCTCGTCGTCGTCGAGGCGAAGAGCAACGGAGGCGTCGCGGTGCTCGGCGTCGTCGAGCTGAAGGACATCGTCAAAGGCGGCATCAAGGAGCGCTTCGCCGAGCTGCGCCGCATGGGCATCAAGACGGTGATGATCACCGGCGACAATCCGCTCACCGCCGCTGCCATCGCGGCGGAGGCCGGCGTCGACGACTATCTCGCCGAGGCCACGCCCGAGGCGAAGCTCGCGCTCATTCGCGAGTACCAGACCGGCGGCCGTCTCGTCGCGATGACCGGTGACGGCACCAACGATGCGCCGGCGCTCGCGCAGGCCGACGTCGCCGTCGCGATGAGCTCCGGCACGCAGGCCGCGAAAGAGGCCGGCAACATGGTCGACCTCGACTCGAACCCGACGAAGCTGATCGAGATCGTCGAGATCGGCAAGCAGCTGCTCATGACTCGCGGCGCGCTGACCACGTTCAGCATCGCCAACGACATCGCGAAGTACTTTGCCATCATCCCGGCTGCGTTCGCAGTGACGTATCCGCAGCTCGATCGCCTCAACGTGATGCGGCTCGCGACGCCGCAGAGCGCCATCATGAGCGCGGTCATCTTCAATGCGCTCGTCATCGTCTTCCTGATCCCGCTCGCGCTCCGCGGAATCGCCTATCGCGCCATCGGCGCGGGCGCGCTCCTCCAGCGCAATCTGCTCGTCTACGGGCTCGGCGGCGTCGTCGTCCCGTTCATCGGCATCAAGGCCATCGATCTCGTCCTCACCGTGCTCCACCTCACGTAGGTCCACCATGTCTGCCGAGATCAAGGACTCTGCTCCTCCCCAGTCGAACCTCGCGACGCTCGCCGTGCAGGCCGCGAGCATGCTCGCGCTGCTCACGGTGCTCACGGGCGTGCTGTACCCGCTGCTGATCAGCGGCGTTGCGCTCGCGTTTCCCGAGAAGGCGACCGGCAGCCTCATCGTGAAGGACGGCAAGGTGGTGGGCTCCGCGTTGATCGGTCAGCCCTTCGAGGACCCGAAGCACTTC
>JAXDMI010000345.1:0-7128 GCA_034666145.1 Myxococcales bacterium
GTCCTGGTCGCGTGCGCGCCGACAGCGCCGACAGCGCCGGCCGCATCGAGCGCACCGAGGGCCTCGCTCGCGACGCCGGTCGCGAGCCACGCGCCGATCCGCGCAGGGACGAGCGGCGACTACCCGCCGCTCAGCATCTGGAAGGACGATCGCGTCGAAGGCTTTGCGCCCGCGCTCGTCGCCGCGTTCGCGAGCGCGGAGAAGACCGAGCTCGGCTGGACGCGTTTTCGCTGGCCCGGCCTCGCCGAAGACCTGCGTGCGGGTCGCTTCGATCTCGCGGCCGATGGGATCACCGTTCGTCCCGAGCGGTCCATCGGCGGTCGCTTCTCGGTGCCGATCGCACGTGGTGGCGCCGTGCTCCTCGTCCGCAGGCGCTCGGCACCGAGCCCGTCAACGGGGTCAACGGGGCCTGCGCAAGACCCGCTCGCGCAGCTGGCTGCCATCGATCGCCCCGACCTCCACGTGCTCGTCAATCAAGGGGGTCATCTCGAGCGGGTCGCGAGGTCGCTCCTCCATGCTGCGGACATTCGCGCCATCGCCGACAACGATGCCGTGCGAGCCGCGTTCGCACGCGGTGAGGCCGACGCCGCCATGACGAACACGTTCGAGGCTCCGCGCTGGGCGGCCGAGGCGCCGGGCGTCGAGCAGCTCGGTCCGCTCACGCAGGACGTCACCGCCATCTGGCTGCGCGCCGATCGTGGCGAGCTCGGCGACCGGCTCGATACGTGGCTCCTCGACGAAGAAGAGAGCGGACGGCTCGCAGCGCTCCGCTCACGCTGGCTCGGTCCTGGTGCCGGCGTGCGCGCTGCTTCGCCGGTGAGCGCGCTCCTCGCGGCCACCGAAGAGCGACTGGCGCTGATGCCCTTCGTCGCGGCCGCGAAGCAGCGCGCCGGCAAGGCCGTCGAAGACGTCGGGCAGGAGGAGCGCGTCCTCGCGGCCTCGGCGGACGCGGTGACGAAGGCGGCAGCACTGCGCGGCGTGACGCCGCCGCGTCGCGACCACGTCGATGCGTTCTTCCGTGCGCAGATCGAGGCCGCGAAGGCCGTGCAGCGCCGCGCAGCCCCCGGCAGCACTACGGCAACCTTCTCGCTCGACGACGACCTCCGCCCCGCCATCGCTCGCATCTCGGCGCGCATGGCGACTCTCGTCGTTCGTGTTCCGCGCGGCGCGCAGCGAGCCGCCGTGCTCACGGAAGCGCGCGTCGACCTCGCGAGCACGGGGCTCGATGCGGAACAGATCGAAGGTCTCGCCAGCGCGATCGCGGGGCTCGGCGCCGATCGCTAGACGGCGGAGCACGGCTCGCTGATCTAGGGCATCAGCTTTCGCGGTCGAGGGAGCGCGAACTCTTCGAGGCGCTTCACGAGCGTGCGCCGCGAGACACCGAGGACGCGTGCCGCCTGCGTCTGGTTTCCGGCGCACTGCGCGAGCGCGCTGACGACACTGTCTCGTTCGCCGAGCCTGGTGCCACCGCTGCTGATCGGCCCGTCGATCTCGGGCATCTCGGACAGCGGGGCCATCTCGGACAGCGGGGACTCGAACTGCGTGATCTCCACGCGGTTCGAGGGAACGACCTTGGAGAGCACCGTAGGAAGCACGCGACCCATCTTCTCGGTGGGCAGATGCTCGGGACGGATCCGACCGTCGCGACAGAGCAGCACGGCGCGCTCGATGACGTTGCGCAGCTCGCGGATGTTGCCGGGCCACGCGTAGCTCTCGAGGACCTCGCGCGCTTCCGCGGATAGGCGAGGCACCTCGCGGCCGTCAGTAGCCGTGTGGGCCTGCGCGATGAAGCGACTGGCGAGGCCGACGATCTCGTGACGCCTCTCGCGGAGCGGCGGGATCATGACCGTCGCGGCCGCGAGGCGGTAGTAGAGGTCGCGACGGAACGCGCCGCGCGAGACCTCGGCCTCGAGATCTCGGTTGGTCGCAGCGATGAAGCGGACGTCGATGCTGCGCGGACGAAGCGCGCCGATCTTCATGACCTGCTTCTGCTCGAGGACGCGGAGCAGCTTCACCTGCAACGACGGCGGCATCTCGCCGACTTCGTCGAGGAAGAACGTTCCGCCGTCGGCGCTCTCGATGAGACCGACCTTGGTCTTGTGCGCGCCGGTGAATGCGCCGCGCTCGTGGCCGAAGAGCTCGCTCTCGAGCAACGACTCGGAGAACGCAGCGCAGTTGATCGAGACCAACGGCTCCTTCGCGCGCGGCGAATTGCGATGGATCGCGCTCGCCGCGACCTCCTTGCCGACCCCGGTCTCGCCGAGGAGGAGCACGCTGATGCTGCCGCGAGCGACGAGCGCGAGGTCGGGCCCGAGATGGCTCAGCGAACCCGACGTGTCCTGGCTCGTGGGGACGCCCGCGAGCTCGCGCGAGAGGCCTTCGGGCGAACGCGCGTCCTGGGGGAACGAGCAGACCGAGAGTCCGACGGCGTCGGCACCGAGGTCGAGGACGATGGCTTCGCAGAGCTGGCGCGCCGGATCGGGCGCGGTGTCGACGAGGAGCACCTCGTATTCGAGCGGCGCGTAGAGAGCGACGACGTCCATCGGACGGAGCCAGCGCGCGAGCACCGCCTCGACCTTCACCGACGACTTCGGGGCGCAGCGGATGCGCGCCACCGAGAACATGCTCTTGCTCGCCTCGGCCCGCGCGCACTCGTCTTCGACGCGAGCTTCGAAGTAGTCGTGGCTGCGGACGTGGCGCAGGCGGGTGCTGGCGTGGCCACGCTGGACGACGAGCGTGACGCCGCCGAGCATGATGACGACGCCCGGAGCGATGGCGACGCTCTCGTTCGGCGAGAGGTGACGACCGGCGACCTGGCAGCCGTTCGCGCTCCCGAGGTCGCGGAGGACCAGCTGGGAGCCGACGACCAGGACAGCGTGGTTACGCGAGAGCCGCGCATCGTCGATGCGGATCTGGCACTCGGCACCACGCCCAATGGCAACCTCGCCGGAGGCCGGCAGGCTGAAGGTCTCGGCCCGGGGGCCGGAGACGACGAGCAGACGGAAGCCGCTAGAGCCTTCGATGGGGAGCCGTCTTTCTGTGTTTCGCTCGAGCACGCGATGGTTCCGAAGAGGCGCTCGGAATTGCGTACGTGAAAGACCCTCTTGCACGGGTGCAAGAAGGTCTTGGTGCAAATTGCCCCGAGCTAAGGCTTAGTGTCGCATACGGCCCCGGGCTTTCCAGCCTAAAACCGCTCGCGCTGTGTGGATCCGGGGTGTGGCGCCAAGTCTTGGTAACTGTTCAGTTCGTCGAGCGAACGACCCGCTTGCAAAGGGTCACGAGACGCTCGACGCGGAGCAGCAGGAGCTCGCGTCCGATGTTTTCTGCGATGCCCAGCTCGACCTGCGCGGCGGCCGCCGAGATCATCGGGAAGCCGAATCCCCCGGCCATGCCCTGCATGTCGTGGCTGGCTTCCCGGAGGCCGTCGCGATCGTCGGTCTTGGCGCGCATCTCGATGAGCGAAATCCGCTCATTCAAGGCGGTGACGAAGTTCACGACGAGTGGCTTTAGGGCCCGCTCGAACCCAGCATCCCCGCCGCTCGCGTCGGCGGGCAGCGTGGCAATCGTGGTCGGCGCAGGACGACCGAGATGGCGCGCGACCTCGACGAGGAGGCGTTCACGCGAGACCGGCTTCGTGATCACGTCATCGCATCCCGCGGCGATGCATCGCTCGCGGTCGCCGCGCATCGCGTGCGCAGTGAACGCCACGATCGGACCCGTCCAGCCGTCCTTCCGGAGCGTCGCGGTCGCCGCGTAGCCGTCGAGCTCGGGCATCTGCATGTCCATGAGGACGAGATCGAACGGATTGCCGTTGTCGCGCGATCGCTGGGCGGCCTCGATGGCCGCGGCGCCGTTCTTCACGATGAGGAGCTCCGCGCCGGCTCGCTCGAGGATCACGCGGAAGAGATCCTGGTTGTCGACGCCGTCCTCGGCGAGGAGGATGCGGCCCGAGAGCTCCGGCAGCACGCCCGTCGGCTCGTCGCGCGCGACGGCGGTGCACAGCTGATCGACGATCGGCACCGACGAGATGTCACCGGTCGCGACCTCCACGGTGAACGTGCTGCCGCGACGATGGAGGCTCTTCACGGTGACGTCGCCGCCCAACGCGCGTGCGAGCTTGCGGGAGATCACGAGCCCGAGGCCGGTGCCGCCGAAGCGCCGGCTGTTCGAGCCGTCGGCCTGCGAGAAAGGACGAAACAGCTTCTGCTGCTCCTCGTCGGTAAGGCCGATTCCGGTGTCCGAGATCTCGACCTTGAGCCGCGGCTCGGGCTCGCTCGAGTCCTTCGCCGACAAGATCAGCTCGATCTTTCCGGACGGCGTGAACTTGATGGCGTTGCCGAGGAGGTTGAAGAAGATCTGTCGGAGGCGCGTCGCGTCGGTGGTGATCGTCTCCGGAACGCCGCCCGCGCAGTACACCTCGAGGGAGAGTCCCTTGTCGGCGGCGAGCGGGCGGAACAGGCTGAGCACGTCGGCCACGACCTCGGCGAGGCCGACGGGCGCGGGCGCGACCTCGAGCTTGCCCATCTCGAGGCGCGAGAGGTCGAGGATGTCGTTGAGGATGGTGAGCAGATGCTGTCCGTTGCGACGCATCGTCAGCACGTGATTGAGGCGATCGCTCGGCGAGCTCTGCACGTCGAGGAGCAGGTCCGCGTAGCCGAGGATGGCGTTCATCGGCGAGCGGATCTCGTGGCTCATGTTGGCGAGCAGCTCGCTCTTCGCGCGGTTGGCCTCTTCGGCCATGCGCCGCGCGAGCTCCTCGGCGTGAATGCGCGCCATGTGATCGGAGACGTCGCGGAGGACGACGACGTAGCCTTCGTTCTCGATGCCGTTCTCGCTGACGCGCAGCTCGCACGGGATGCGGCGGCCGTCTTTGCGTCGCGCCTGGAAGTCGATGGTCTGCCCCGACCTGCGCCACACCGGATCGTCACCGGAGTCGTCCGTGTTGTCGTCGCTCGGGACGACCTCGCGCACGTGCATGCCTTCGAGCGTCCCCGAGTCGTAACCGAGGAGCGAATACGCGGCAGGGTTCGCGTTCCTGATGATGCCGTTGTCCGCCAGCTCGAGGACGCACTCTGGCGTCGCTGCGAGAACGGCCACGCGCACGCCGTTCATCAGCTCGACGCTTCGCTTCGTTTGCGCTTGGAACGCTCTCGACAGACGATGTCCGTAGAGCGCGATCGCGAGGATGATCGGCGCGAGCATCGCGGCGACGCCGAGCTCGAGCGATCGCAGTCGTGCGGCGATCTCGCCTTGCGCCTCGAGCTCTTTGGTCTGGAGCCCCTCGACGCCGGTCGCGAGCGCCATCAGCTCGAGGTTCACCTTCGCGTAACGACGGTCCATCGTCGCCATGCGCTGACCGGCGTGCTCTGGCTGCCCCGCCGTGAAGAACGTGAAGATGTCGGTCTCCTCCGCCACCATGTCGCGCATGCTCGCGGGGATGTGAGCCATGGTGTCGACGATGTGCTGGACGTGGTCCTGGTCCGCGGGTCGAACACGCTGCTTCACGGAGGCGAGGTCCACGCGCTCGGCCTCGAGCGCCTGACTGAACGTGGCGAGCGCTTGCGTCATGCGCGCGTTCTCGCGGAGCACGTCGTGCGTGTCGAACACGTCGTTACCCGGCGCGTTCACCAGCTGAGCGAGGTCGAGGAGCTCTCGATAGCGCGAGAGCCGCGTCACCCACTCACGATTCGATGCGACGGAGGCTTCGTACGACTGATTGAGCTGGTGATTGAGATAGAGACTGAAGCCGATGGTGACGAGGTCGAAGGCCGCCAGCACGAAGTAGACGAGGTGCCAGGGAAGCTCCTTCTTCGGTCGTGAGCGTTCCTTCACGGGCTTCTTGCTGGGATCGACAGTCGGCACGATCTCGATCACTTAGCATCTAGCGACCCCAAAGACGACCCGATGTCGCACTGGCTTCCACCTCGGTCCTCGGCTTAGAGAGGATGTCTTGGAGAGGACACGGGGCCGCTTGTTCCAGGAGCCTGCTCGGACGCCCGAGGAAATCGCGGCGGGACGGCCCCTCGAGATCACGCCCGACGACGTCCTCTCGTTCGACGAGGCCGAGTGGTACGCGCGTGCCTATCGGCCCGGCGCTCCGCAGCTGACCCTGCGCGCCGTGCTCACCGGAAGCGTCCTCGGCTTCTTCCTCTCGTTCACGAACGTCTACATCGGGCTCAAGACGGGATGGTTCCTGGGCGTCAACCTGACCGCCTGCATCCTCTCGTATGCGGTCTCGACGTCGCTCCACAAAGCGGGCGCGTTCAAGAGCCCGATGTCGATCCTCGAGACGAACTGCGCGGTCTCCACCGCATCGTCGGCGGGCTACGCGACGGGCACGATGGTCGTCGCAGCGTTCCCTGCGATGCTGCTGCTCACGGTCACCGAAGCGAATCCCACCGGTACCCAGCAGTCGTGGATCGTCGTTGCGCTGTGGATCTTCTTCCTCGGCGCGCTCGGCGTGACGCTCGCGATCCCGATGAAGCGCAGCATGATCAATCGGGACAAGCTGAAGTTCCCGTCGGGCACTGCAGCGGCCGTCACGCTCCATGGTCTCTACAGCCGTAGCGGTGAGGCGCTCCTCAAGGCTCGCGTGCTGTTCCTCACCGCGGGCCTCTCCGCGCTGGTGCCGCTCCTCAAGGATCTCGACGTCCGCAAGGTCGGCGTCGATCCGCAGACCGGCGCCGTCGTCCGCGCCGCGCTCGTACCCGGCGCATCGAACGTCTTCGATTGGATCGGAAGGGTGTGGCCGTCGCTCACCGGCGCGATGGCGACGGCGGGTCCTCCGTCGATTCATCCCGGCGGGCGTCCCTTCGTGCTCAGCGACTACCAGATGAAGCTCGATCACGGCCCCGCGCTGCTCTTCGCGGGCATGCTCATCGGCCTTCGCATCACGGCGTGGATGATGATCGGCGGCCTCGTGCTCGTCGCGTTCGTCGCGCCCGCCGCGCTGGACGCCGAATGGCCGAGCGTGAGCGCCGGCATCGTCCGCGCCGCCACCGCGCCCGGCACTGCATGGCGAGAGATCGGGATCTGGTTCGGCGCTCCGGTGCTCGTCGCGAGCGGGCTCGTCTCGCTGGTCGCGCAGTGGCGAACGATCGTGCGCGCGCTCGCGGGAATGCTTCCGCG
>JAXDMI010000346.1:0-10514 GCA_034666145.1 Myxococcales bacterium
CGGACCGATGGGCTCGTTGCTCTCGACGGCCTCCGCGAGGCCGCGCGCGACGACGTCGAGCGCCTTCTCGCGCGACACCGAGATGGCGGTGTCGGCCGCCTCTTCGAGCGCGGCGAGGCGATCCTGCACGATGGGGGAGAGCTGGGACTTGATGTCGAGGACGCGCAAGAGCCCGGTGACGTCGTCTTCGCGACGGTAGACGGGCTCGAGGACCGCGGCGGCGGCGAGGCGATGCTCGCCGGCGGCAAGGAGCTTCTCGAGCGTCGCGCGGCTCGTTTTTTCCTGGGGATCGACGCTCAGTGCGCTGCGGAACGCCTCGATGGCGGCGTCCTGATTCCGGGTGCGTGTAAGATACACGAGTCCGAGGCGAGCGAGGATCGCGGGGCGCTCCTCGGAGGGCGCCAGCTCGGCGTCTCGGACGAGCGCGCTCGCCAGCTCCGGCCATTGCCGCTGCGCTTCGAGGATCGGCGTCCACTGCGCGTAGACGTCGCGCGCGGGGCCGTACGTCTCGATCATCTGCGCCCACGCCTCGGCGGCGCTGTTCTGATCCTTCGCCTTCTGCGTGAGGACCTCACCGGCGCGGAACGAGAGCTCGCGGGCCGTCCCGCGATCGCCGCCGTTTGCGACGAGGTCCTTGGCGCGCTGCTCGAGCACGAACGACAGATCGATCCAGTCACCGCGCTGCTCGTAGAGCGGCTCGAGGGCGGCGAGCGCGCGGTCGCGAGCGGGCGAGTCGACGAGGCGGCGCCACGCGGTGATGGCGCGCTCGACGTCGTGCAGATCGTCGCTGCAAATCTGGGCCACGCGCTCGTTTGCGCGCTGTTTTTCCGCGATGTCGTTGCTGATCTCGCCGATGCGCGAGAGGACCTCGACGAGGTTCTTCGCGTCGTGCTCGGCCTCGTACACGCCGGCGAGAGCGCGCGCTGCGACGAGCACAGCGGCGGGATCCGCGGCGGCCTGTGAGATGACGCCGGCGAGCGTGGTGCGTGCGCGCTTGGCATCGCCGCCACGCAAGAGGAGCTCGCCCATCTCGGCGGTGATGCGCGATCGAATCGCCGCATCCTTCGCGACGGTGGAGACGCGAGCAAAGGTGCGTGCCACCTCGAGCGGACCCTTGAGGTGCGAGCCGAGCTCGACGTAGCGGCGACGGAGATCGTCGTCGCTGGGATCGATGGCGAGCGCCTGCTCGAACGCATCGAAGGCGCCTTGCGGATCCTTCAGCTCGTCCTGCTTGAGGATGCCGATGCGACGCAGCACGTCGCGGCGGCGCGGGCCGCGCGTGTTCTCGAGCTCGATGCCGAGATAACGCGCGCGCTCCTCGGTGGTCGGCGCGCCGGCTGCGAGCGCGGCGGCGGCACGTGCCGCGAGGCCCTTGCTCTCCAGGAGGCGCGTCGCGACGCGTCGTGCATCGGGATGCGTGGGATCCACCTCGAGGAGCGCCTCGACGTGGGGCATCGCGCGCTCGGGCTCCTTCAGCTGATTCGCGAAGACCTCGACGAGCTTGCCGCGGATGCGCCCGGCGTCCTCGGCCTCGGGCGGCGGATCGGAGACGAGCGCCTGCTCCAGCATGCGCGCGACGTCGCGATAGCGATTCGCCTTCACGTACCGAGCTTCGAGCGCGTTGCGCAGCGACTCGTCCGCGGGATCGATCTTGACGAGGTTCTGGTACGTCTCGATCGCCTTGTCCTCGAGGTTCGCGCGCTCGTAGAGGACGGCCGCGCGCTTGAGGAGCATCGACTGCTCCGCCTTGGTGCGGTGCTGGGCGGTGTGGATGCAGAGATCGGCGAGCTTCTTGTTGTCGTCGACGCGTGTGAGCTGGGCGTCGATACGCTCGAACGCGCCGGTGTGCGCGGGCCACGCGGTGAGCGCCTTCTCGAGGTACGTGGTGGCGCCGAACTCGTCGCCGAGGACCTCGCCGAAGAACGCGGCAGCCCGGAAATACAGCTCCGCCTGTACGGGAGGCAGGAACGTCTTGAGCTTCCGGCCCTGCGAGACCGACTCGTAGGCGAACGCGAGCTCCGACACGCGATCGTGGCGAACGGCGGCGTCGTGGAGCGACTGCCACACGCCCTCGTCGAGCTGGTTCTTGGAGAGCGCGAGGAGGAGCGCGTCGATGACCTCCTCTTCGTTCTCGAGCTTCGTCTCGAACGAGGGGATACCAGCGGTGCGAGGCGGCGGCGACGATTGCATGGGTGCAAACGCGGTCGGCAGCGCCGGGATCGAATCGCGAAAACTGCGATTACGACTGCCGAGCGGGCCGAAACGGAAGCCTAGCGTACCGGAAATTCAAAACGCCAAGGACGCGAAATCCTGTCGGGAAATACTGCTCACTTGGCGAGCTTCATGACCCGATGGACGAGCGCGTGGGCATCGAGACCGCCGTCCCCGTCCGGGACCTCGGTGCCGTCCACGGCCGACCAGTAGACTGCCGTGTCATCGGCCGCGACCGTGTGGCCGACGGCGTATTCGCCTTGCTGGAAGAGGCGTGTCTCGTGAGCGATCAGCTTCAGCGTTCCGGCACAGTCGGTGAGCGAGCAGCCGAAGATGTCGTTCCCGACCGTCGACACGTAGAGAATGCCGTGATCGAACGCGAGCGACCGCACGCCGGACGTCAAATTCGGCGGGGCGACGACGACTGTGGGCGTCGCGCACGTCGTCGGCTGCGCGAGGCACGACAGCACCTGCGTTCCGTCGGTCCAGAGCACCGATGCGCCGTCGGTCGTGAGGCTGCCGTATTCGCCTGTCGTGACCGTGAACTCGGTCGGGCTCATGCAATCGCTCGCGGTTCCGAGCGTGCATGTCCCCAAGAACTCCGCGCCCGACCAGAACGCGCGGTCACCGATCACGACGAGGTCGTTCAAGTTGTGCGTACTCAGGAAGCCGCCGACGAGCGCCTCGGTCATGCCGTCCCACCGGTAGACATGGCCGGTATACGCGCCGGCCGGCGCGCCCTCGTAGAGCGTCACGAAGTAGAGAGAGCCGCTTCTTACCTGGAGCCGGACCGCCTCCGCGTGCGCAGCGCCGATCATCTGCGGCGAGCCGTTCGGGAGGATCTCCATCACCCGCGGCGAACCGTACGGGACGCTGAAATACGCTTTGTTTCCGTCGCCGGCGAGGCTGCCGGTCGACACCGGCGACGCGCCGGTCAGCGACGTGGGCGGCGCTCCGGCGCAACCCGCACGCGGGCACGCGTAGACGTGGCCGGGGTCGTTCCAGAACCTGTTGCTGGTGAGCCAGACCACGCGCTGCGCATCGACGGCGACGTCGATGATGGTCTCGCCTGCCGAAGTGCCCATCAGGATCGGCTGGCACGTGCTCGCGATGCACGCGCCCCCGAGGCACGAGTGGCTAGCTCGTCCACAATTGAGCGGGTCGCAGCTCGTGTCTCCCGCGGCGCACGGCGGCGAGACGGGGGCGTCGACGACGGAGCCGTCGATGGCAGGCGCGCCGTCGGAACCGGCGGCGTCCGCGCCGACTGGACCGTCGGTCGCGCTGAACGAGGAGCACGCGGCGAATGCGGCACCGCCGACGGAGCCAGCGGCAAGCACACACGCGGCGAGGACACATTGGCGCAGCATCCGCTCGTCCATCGTATCAGCCGACTTGCTCCTTTGCCTTGTCCTTGACGGCCCGCCCGCCTCCTCTCTAGTACGCCCGCAGCCTCGCTTGCGAAGCCGCGGATCACGCTACGAGCTCGCTGGCGCATGCTCTTGACGGAAGCGCTACCTCGCTGGGCTCCCGACGCGTCGCCGGCGCGACCATCCTCGGATCACTTTGCGATCTTCATGATGCGATAGCCCTGGCTGCTCGCGTCGGCCGCCGGCGCGCTGCCATCGAGCTCCGACCAGTAGACCGCTTCATCGTCGGCGGCGATCGTGTGGCCGAAGCGGTACTCGCTGCCTTCGAACAAGCTCTCCGCATGCGCGATCCGATGGAGCGAGCCGGCGCAGTCCGCCGGGCGGCATGCGAAGATGTCGCCCTTCGCCGTCGAGACGTAGAGGTCGCCGTGCTCGAACGCGACGGTGCGCACCGCGGCGCCGAGCTGAGCGGGGCCCAGCAGAACGTTCGGCATCGGGCATGGCGCTGCG
Source organism: Myxococcales bacterium (assembly GCA_034666145.1). GTDB lineage: Bacteria > Myxococcota_A > Polyangia > Polyangiales > Polyangiaceae > Labilithrix. The sequence continues at coordinate 4,089 of JAXDMI010000346.1, forward strand.
CCGACGCTGCACGAGAAGACGCTGCTCTCGTTGGTCCACATGAGCGACGTGCCGTCGGTGGCGAGGTGGGGCGCGGGGGCGGGGCTCGCTGAGATCACGAAAAAGGGCGCCTGCGTCTGGCAGTTGCCGATCGTGCAGGTGGCGATGAGCGTCGCGCTGGCGAGGAACACGTGTGTGCCCGCGATCACGAGCTCGTTGAAGTTGTCCGCTCCGTCGAAGTGTCCGACGAGGCTCTCGTTCACGCCGTCCCACTGATACATCGTGCCTGCATACATGCCCGTCGACGGCGGCTCGTACAGCGTCGCGAAGTAGAGGATGCCGTCGACGAGCTGGAGGCGCACCGCCTCGTTGTGCGGGTTGGCGACCGGTTGCGCGACGCTGTTGGCAAGGATCTGCCTGAGGCCGGATGGCGACGACGAGGGGTATGCAATGCTGAAGAACGCCGTCTTTCCGTCGCCGGCGAGACTCCCGGTCAAGACCGTCGGACCGGTGATCGACGTCGGCGGTGCGCCCGCGCAGCCCGCGCGCGGACAGGCGTAGACGTGTCCGTCTCCCGCCCAAGGAGCCACCGACGTGAGCCAGAGAATCCGCTGCCCGTCCACAGCGATGTCGATCACGGTTTCGCCCGTCGAGGAGCCGACCACCACCGCCTCGCATGCGCTGGCAGCGCAAGCGCCGCCGAGGCACGAATGGCCGCATTTTCCGCAGTTCAACGGGTCGTGGTCGACGATCGTCACGTCGCACGCGGTCGACGACGCATCGCTGCTTTCGACGGCGCCATCGCTCGCGGCACCTTCGGCGGAGCCACCGTCAGGCAGCGCGTCGGGGGCGGCGCTGTAGTCCTTGCCGCATCCGACGGCGCCCGCGCCTCCCGAGCTCGCGACCGCCAGCACGGCGGCTGCGACGAGGTTGCGCGCAGGAGGATACCGGAGCATCCCTGCAAGGTAGCCGATGTCTCGGCCATCCCCCAGGTCACGCCGGCCGATCGCGGCGTTGTCCTTGACGGGCCGCTCCCTCCTCCCTAATACGCCCGCAGCCTGATGCAGAACCCGGTCGACAGCGCAGCGGAGAGCCGTCTCGATTCCCGCGCACGCTCCGGAAGCCAGGTCGCGCTGCGCGACTTCGTAACGCTTGCGAAGCCGCGCATCACGCTGATGGTGGTGATCACGGCCGCGGGCGGCCTCTTCCTCTCGCGCCGCCTGCCCGAGACCGCGACGCTGACCGCGGCGACCGTCATCTCGACGCTCCTCGGCTGCGCGCTCATCGTCTCGGGCGCGAACGCGCTCAACATGTACATCGAGCGCGACGTCGATCGCCGGATGGATCGCACGAAGAACCGCCCGCTCCCGGCTGGTCGCATGAGCCCGCGCGTCGCGCTGTGGTTCGGCGTCGTCACGTCCGCCGTCGCCGTCCCCATCCTCGCCATCGGCGCGAACGCGCTCACCGCGCTGCTCGCGGTCATCGCGAACCTCCTCTACGTGCTCGCGTACACGCCGCTCAAGCAGCACTCGCCGTACGCGCTCCATGTCGGCGCGATCCCGGGCGCGATCCCGCCGCTCCTCGGCTGGACCGCGGGCACGGGTCGTATCGACGCCGCGGGCGCGGTGCTCTTCGGAGTGCTGTTTTTGTGGCAGATCCCGCATTTCTGCGCCATCGCGCTCTTCCGCAAGGCGGACTACGCGCGCGCCGGTATCCACGTGCTGCCCAACGTCACGGGTGAGCTCGCGACGCGCCACACCATCGTGCGCTGGACCTTCGCGCTCGTCGCGACCAGCCTCCTCGTCGTTCCGCTCGGCGTCGCGCATCACGGCTACCTCGTGGCAGCGACGCTGCTCGGCGCGGTCTTCTTCACGTGGGGCTGCTTCGGCCTGCGCGAAGGAAGCGGCGCGAAGTGGGCGAAGTCGCTCTTCGGGATCTCGATCGTCTACCTGGTGCTGCTCTTCGCGGTGCTCGCGATCGATCCGCTGGCCTAGCGTCTCACGGGGGCGGCGACGGCTGAGGCCATCGCCTCGCTCACGTCTTCGTCAGGGCAAGCAGTTCTTCGCCGTGTCGAACTTGCCGGAGCAGCACGAGTACGGGTTCGTCCGCCCAGCAGGGTCGAGCTCCGCGGCGACGCCCCCGGGTTTGCAGGTCGCGCATTTCGGGGGCAGCGTCGCCGTGCAGTAATGATCGAGACAGCAGTCGTTGCTCACGAGCGACAGCGCGTCGATGCTGCAGCTATCGCCGTTCATCTTGCACGCGCCTTGGCACGTGTGATCGCTCGCGCAGGCGTTGCTGCAACAATCGGCCGGCCCGACGCACGGACCTTCGATGGGCTTCTTCGGCGGCATGCACATCGGCGCGGCGTCGACGCCAGCTTCCGCCGGCGAGCCGCTGGAGCCGCCGTCGCCACTCGTGCCGCTCGTACCACTGGTGCCGGAGGTTCCGCTCGTCCCCGAGGAGCCGCTGGTCCCCGAGGAGCCGCTCGTTCCGCTCGTGCCGGCGTTCGCGTCGCTCTGGTCGGCTGTCGCCGTCCCGTCGCCGAGGTTCGCGATCGCCGCGCAACCGACGACGGCCAGCGCAGCGCTCGAAGCGACGACACGCGCGAGCCAGCCCATGCATCGAGCGTAGCGTGAACGCCGCGCCTCGCTCGACGTTCATGAATGCCCACGTTTTCCCACACGCCGTGCCATGCACAGCCTCGCGCGTGACGTGACTGCATGGGATTGCTAGCGTCCGCGCCGATGGACCGCGCCGTTCCGCTTCTCGTCGCGCTCGCCGCGCTCGCCGCGCTCGCCGCGCTCGCGGGCTGCGCGAAATCGAAGTCGAGCGGGACCACCGGACCCGCGCCGGCGACGAGCGTCGAAGCCGGTGCCGCGCCCGCCCGCACCGCGCAACAGCTCCTCTGCAGCGATGGCCTCCATCGCCGTGGCGATCACTGGAAGAAGGACTGCAACCCGTGCCGTTGCGGTGCCGACGGCGACATCGTCTGCTCGGAGTTCCCGTGCCCCGCGCCCATGGAAGCCGGCTCCGCGGATGGCGGCGCGCGCGATGCCGCGCGCTGAGCTGTTCCGCCGCGCGGCGCTCGTCGTCGTGCTCGCGTGCCTCGCGTGCCTCGCGTGCTTCACGATCGTTGCGTGCCGGCGGGACGTCGCGACCGAGACGCTTCCCGGTGTCCGCCTCGGCATGGCTCCGCGCGACGTTCGCGATCGTTTCGACGGAGGCGGCGAGGGCTCGTGGCAGACGAAGGTAGGGGGAGGCCAGGGCGCCTCCGACGACACGGTCGTGGAGTGGAACGCGACCGCTGACCAGAGCCGGGTCAGCCACGCCCGCTTCGAGTTCCACCTCGGAATGCTGGTGGCCGTGCGTGCGCATGTCCGCGATGCGATGGGTGAACCCCGCATCGAGGCCACCCCCAAGACCGTGACGGTGGTGACCCCGGCGGCGGGTGGGACCGACGTGACGCTCCTCGCGCGCGACTGCCCGACCCACCACGAAGAGGCCGAGTCCCTGGCCGCGAAGGCCCGTTGAACCGTCTGCGCCGCGAGCGCGTGCGGCTGAGCGCAAAACTTTCGCAGTGATTCCGTGAAACCGGGACTTGTACCGGCGGACGCCCCTCCTCTATAAGAGCCGCGCCGCCGCCCCTTTTTTCTTTGGCGGTCATGACGTTCCGGCTGCAGCCGTTCACTCGCGACCCCGCCGCGCTCTTCGTTTTTGTGGCTGGCGCGTCGTTCGCGTTCTGCGGTCGGAACAGCCGAGGCCCGAGACCCCACCCGAGTCCGTTGAGTCCACCCGACTCGAGCCGCCCATGCAGATCTTTCCCCGGTCGCTCAACAAACTCCCGCTGATCCTCGGCGCCGTCGGCACCATCCTGCCGGCGCTGCTCATCGGCGCGATTTGGTACTACCTCACGCCGAAGAACTTCCAGGTCGGCTACGCCCCGACGCAGCCGGTGCCTTATTCGCACCGCTTGCACGCCGGGCAGATGGGCATGGACTGCCGCTACTGCCACGCCAACGTGGAAGTCAGCGCCAAGGCCATGGTCCCGCCGACGCAGGTCTGCATGGGCTGCCACGCCATGATCAAGACCGAAAGCGCTCGTCTCGCGCCGATCCGCGCGAGCTGGGAGAGCGGCAAGCCGGTCGAGTGGGTCCAGGTCCACAAGCTCCCGGACCACGCCTACTTCGATCACAGCGCGCACCTCAACGCCGGCGTCGGCTGCGTCACGTGCCACGGCCGCATCGACCAGATGGAGGTCGTCCGCGCCGAGACGCCGCTCGGCATGGGCTGGTGTCTCGATTGTCACCGCGATCCGAAGCCGAATCTCCGGCCCAAGGATCAGATCACCAACATGGAGTGGAAGCCGGAGATGGCCGCGGGTTGGACCGCGCCCGACGTGCATCCGCCGCAGCATTGCTCGGGGTGTCACCGATGAGCCGCCGTCAACCGCACACCTTCACGAAGCCGCAAGACGGCTCGAAGGTCTTCTGGAAGAGCCTCGCGGACAAGAACCGCCCCGAGGACGTCCAGAAGCGCGCCGAGACCGAGGTCGCGGCTTCTGCCGCCGCGGCCGACGCCACGCTCGTGAAGCTTCGTCGCGGGAAGTCTCGCGGACCTGAGGAGAAGTCCGTCGACGCGACCGACGCCTCCATCGGACGTCGCGGCTTCATGTTCTTCGCCGGCGCGACCGCTGCGCTCGCCGCCGAGGGCTGCGCGCGCCGCCCCGTCGAGAAGATCATGCCGTACTCGAAGGCGCCGGAGCACGTGCTCCCCGGCGTCGCGAACCACTACGCGTCGGTTCGCCAGTACCGCAGCGACGCCATCGGCATCGTGGTCGAGAGCCACGAGGGCCGTCCCACCAAGATCGAAGGCAACGACAAGCATCCGTCGAGCAACGGCGCGACCGATCACTGGACGCAGGCCGCGATCTTCGAGCTCTACGATCCCGATCGCTCGGCGACGCCGAAGCGCAAGGTGAGCACCGCCGTCGCGGCGATCCCCGGCGCCGCGCCGACCACGCACAACGACGCGACGTGGGGCGAGCTCGACTCGGTCCTCGCCGACATCGCGCGCTCCGCCGCCGCCGACGGCGGCGCGAAGATCCGCATCCTCGTCGAGCCCACCAACTCGCCGACGTTCATCCGCCTGCGTGACGCGCTCACCGCGAAGCTCCCGCAGGCGAAGGTCTACACGTGGGCGGCCGTCAACGACACGAACGCTCGCGAAGGCGCGAAGCTCGCGTTCGGCCAGGTCGTCACGGCCTTCGCGGACTACTCGCAGGCGAAGATCATCCTGTCGCTCGACAGCGATTTCCTCGGCACCGAGCAAGGCAGCATCCGCGCGAACCGTGACTTCGCCGCGGGTCGCAAGCTCACCAACGGCGCGAACGATCCGATGAGCCGGCTCTACGTCGTCGAGCCGACGTTCACCGTCACCGGCATGAACGCCGACCATCGTCTCCGCCTCGCCGCGCAGGACGTGGAGCCGTACCTCGTCCAGCTCGCGCACGAGCTCGCGGACAAGCACGGCATCGACGCCGGCATCGCGAGCGTGAACCAGAAGTCGGGGAACGTCCCCGAAAAGTGGATCAAGGTCGTCGCCAAGGAGCTCGCCGGCGCCCGCGCGAAGAGCGTCCTCGTCGCCGGCACGCGCCAGCCGCCGCGCGTGCATGCCCTCGTCCACGCGCTCAACGCCGCGCTCGGCAACGCCGGCCACACCGTCAACTACCTCCCGCCGGCCGATCGCTTCGAAGGCGATCCCGTCGCGAACCTCAAGGCCCTCGTCGACGACATGTCGAAGACGGCGGTGAGCTCGCTCATCATCCTCGGCGGCAACCCGGTCTACGACGCGCCCGCCGATCTCAAGTTCGGCGAGCGGCTCAAGATGCTCGGCTCGAGCGTCCACCTCTCCTCGCACTTCAACGAGACGAGCGAAGCGTGCGTCTGGCATGCGCCGCGCGCGCACGAGCTCGAGGCGTGGGGCGATCAGACCGCGCTCGACGGCACCGTCTCCATCCAGCAGCCGCTCATCGCGCCGCTCTTCGGCGGACGCAGCGACATCGAGATCCTCGCGAAGCTCTCGGGCGACATCGCGCCGAAGGGCTACGACCTCGTGCAGCAGACGGTGCGCGGCTCGCTCTCGAGCCCCGGCATGATGACGCGCACGTGGAACGAGGCGCTGAAGACCGGCGTGCTCGGCCCCAGCGCGAAGACCTACGGCGCGATGGACGCGCGCAAGACCGAGGTCGCCGCGGCCTTCGCCGGCGCAGCCGCGAAGGCGCCGGCGGTGCTCGGTCCCGACAACCTCGAGGTCACGTTCGCCGCGTGTCCGAAGCTGTTCGACGGGCGCTACGCGAACAACCCGCTGCTCCTCGAGCTGCCCGATCCCGTCAACAAGATCACGTGGGACAACGTCGCGACCATCTCGAAGACGACCGCCGCGGCGCTC
>JAXDMI010000347.1:0-6968 GCA_034666145.1 Myxococcales bacterium
GCTCCTTCCCATCGGCCAGAGCGAGGCCGACTACCGCGTGGGCGTCGTGCGCATCCCGGTGGGCGCCGAGGATGCGAAGCTCGACGTTCGCGTCGTCAGCTCGAAGAAGTCGTACGAGGTCCGCGACGAGGCGGAGATCACCATCGAGGTGAAGCGAGGCGGCGTCGCGGTGAAGAACGCCGACGTCACGCTCGGCGTCGTCGACGAGGGCGTGCTCCGTATGACTACCTATCACCCGAAGGATCCCGTCGCCGCGCTCCGTCCCGGACGCGGCCTCGACTTCCATCTCACTGACAGCCGCGCGTCGATGCTGCGTCGCCGCGAGAAGGCTCACACCGCCGGCGGCGGCGACAGCGAGGGCGAGGAGTCGCTCGACACGCGAAAGAACTTCGTCGAGACCGCGGCCTGGCTCCCCGATCTCGTCACCGACGGCGACGGTCGCGTGAAGGCCAAGGTGAAGCTCCCCGACAACCTCACCGAGTTTCGCATGACCGCGGTCGCCGTCGACGACGTGGGCGGTGGCGGCACCGCGGAGTCGAGCTTCGTCGTGACCCGACCGATCTTCCTCGAGCCGATCATGCCCAGATTTGCGCTGCGCGGTGATCACTTCGAGGCGGCGGCGATGGTTCACAACAACAACGAAATACCGGTAGCGGCGCTCGTCTCGATCGCGGGAGAGAAGCGCGAGATCACCGTCGCGCCACACGGCCGCGCGCGCGTCGTGGTGCCGATGTCGACCGATCGCGCCGGCACGCGCACGCTCGTGTTCACGCTGAACGTCGGCCCCAAGCTCGAGGACCGCGTGGAGGTGCCCTTCCGCGTCGACGAGCCGGGCATCGACGAGCACCCGATGACGTCCGGCGTCTTCGGCGAACGGCAGGAGATCCATCTCGCGATCCCCGGCGACGCGGTCTTCGAGGAAGGCGCAGCGCTCTCCATCAAGACAGGCTCCGCGCTCTATCCCGAGCTCGGCCAGCGGCTCTCGTACTTGCTCGACTACCCGCACGGCTGCGTGGAGCAGACGACGTCGAGCACCATCCCGCTCCTCGCTGCGCGGACCATCTTGCCGTGGACCGGCACGTCGAAGCTGAGCGACGAGGAGCTGCGGAAGCGCATCGACGCCGGCGTGGCGCGCCTCGCATCGATGCAGACGTCGAGCGGCGGCCTCGCCTACTGGCCGGGTGGCAGCGAGCCCAACGTGTACGGGTCGGCGTATGCCATGCGGGCGCTCCTCCGCGCGAAGGAGCTCGGGATCGAGCGACCGAAGCTCGTCGAGGGCGTGACGAAGTTCCTGGTGGGACGCCTCGGCGACGAGCGCGAGCCCGAGCTGCGCATGTCGATCGCCGAGGTCCTCGCCATGGAGGACCAGCTGCCGTCGAGCAGCGCCGACAGCCTCTACGACATGCGCGAGAAGCTCGATTCCTCGGGCCTCGCGAGCCTGGCGCTGGCGCTCTCGGCGCTGCCCAAGCAGGAAGATCGCGTGCGCGACGTGCTCGATCGCCTCGAGGCCTCGTTCGACGACAAGGGCGCGCCCGCCAAGCCGCACGACCAGCGTGACTGGCATTACTGGGGCTCGGAGGACCGCGATCGCGCGCAGGCCACCATCGCGCTCGTGAAGCTGCGGAAGACGTCGCACGTGCTGCCGGTGCTGGCGGCACGACTCTCGAAGACGCTCGACTCCTATTCCACGCAGAGCACGGCATGGTCGCTCATGGCGCTCGCCGATTACGTCGGCACGCGCAATCCCGAGGGCGGCGTCGACGTGCGCGTGAAGCTGGAGGGAAAGATCCTCGACACGTTCGTGCGCCTCGGCGGCGACAACAAGGAGGTGCGCATCCCCCTGAAGGACCTCGCCGGCAAGAGCGTGACGCTCCTCCTCGACGGCGACCCGCAGACGCCGAGCGCCTTCGCGCTGGAGGCCCGCTACAAGCGGCCGCTCGAAGCGGGCGGCACGCGCCTCGCGCGGCGGGCCGGGCACGGCGTGAGCATCCATCGCGCGTACAGCGACGCCGCCGGCAAGGTGGTGAACCTGAACGACGTCAAGCCGGGACAGATCGTGCGCGTTGCATTGCGTATCGAGATGCCGCAGCTCGACTCTTATCGACTCGGCTATTTGGCAGTCACCGATCGATTGCCGGCGGGATTCGAAGCGTTGAATACCGATCTCGCCACGACGGGATCGATTCCCGAATTGAGCAAGGACCATCCCTTCTTCGAGGGCTTGTCCGAATATGGATCCGCCGCGAGCCACGTCGACCTGCGCGACGATCGGGTGCAGATCTACTTCGACCACGTCTACAGCGGGCGCGCCGTGTACGCCTCGTATCTCACGCGCGCCGTCACGGCGGGCACGTTCACCGTGCCGCCGGCAGGCGGAGAGCTGATGTACGAGGCGGGCAGCGAGGGATACAGCGACGCAACGAAGGTGACCGTCAAGTGAACCGACGGATTGCCGAATTTCGCCGCCGTATTTGGCAATCGCGCCGAGCACGGATCACGGTCGTCGTGGGCATTGTCGCCTGGCTGGGATGGCGTCTCTATCGCGCCTACGCCGGCGCTCCGTACGATGCGCTCGCCGATTCGTCGTGGACCGAGGGAACGCGCGTCGTGGCACGCGACGGGCGACTCCTCGGCGAGCGTCCCAGCCCGGAAGGGCTCCGCGGTCACTCCACGCGCATCGACGAGGTGAGCGATCGACTCATCCTTGCCACCATCGCGAGCGAGGACCGGCGCTGGACCCAGCACGACGGCGTCGACCGCTTCGCGCTCGTGCGCGCGTTCGTGAGCTACGTCCGGCATGGCCACGTCGTGTCGGGCGGAAGCACCATCACCCAGCAGCTCGTGAAGCGGCTCGATCACCAGGGCAAGCGACAGCCCCGCACCATCGCCGCGAAGCTCCGCGAGATGGCGCGCGCGCAGAACCTCGAGGCTCGCACCGACAAGCGCACGCTCCTCGAGGCGTACCTGAACCACATCGACTACGGACACGGCTGGGCCGGCCCCGAAGCAGCGTCGCAGGGTTATTTCGGCGTGCACGCGAAGGATCTGTCGCTCGCACAGGCCACGCTGCTCGCCGTGCTTCCGCGGGCGCCGAGCGCGCTCGATCCGTATCGCCATCGCGAGCGGGCGGTGCTGCGCCAGCGCGCGCTGCTCGGCAGCATGCATGCGCATGGAGACATCTCGAGCGAAGATCTGGATCGGGCGCTCTCCGAGGAGCTCGTGTTGCGAGATCGCTCGGAGCCTCACCCGCTCGTGGCGCCGCACCTCGTTCTGGCGAGCGCGCGTCGCGCGTCGAGGGCGTCGGCGGCGGCCCGCGAGATCCGCACCACGCTCGATCTCGATCTCCAGCGCGACGTCGAGGCGCTCGTGAAGACGCACGCCGTTCGCCTCGCGCAGCGCGGCGCCAGCACCGCGGCGGTGGTGGTCGTCGACAACGCCACCGGCGACGTGATCGCGCAGGTGGGCAGCGCGGACTGGGGCGACGCCAACATCGCGGGCGCCGTCGATCTGGTGCGCGCGAAGAGGCAGCCGGGCTCGACGCTCAAACCGTTCGTGTACGCGCGCGCCTTCGAGCGCGGCATGTCGCCGATGGAGATGCTCGCCGACGTGCCGACCGATTTCGGCGGCGGATCGAGCGCTGCGACCGCGAACGGATCGAGCGGAGCGACCGGCCTCGTCGGGCCCATGACCTGGTCACCCGAGAATTTCGACGGGACGTTCGTGGGGCCGATCTCGGCGCGCGAGGCGCTGGCCGGCAGCCTGAACGTCCCCGCCGTTCGTGTGGCCGCCACGCTCGGCGCGCGCGAGGTGGTGACGACCCTGCGCAACGTCGGTCTCTCGTTGCCCGACGGACACGAGAAATACGGCCTCTCCATCGCCCTCGGCAGTGGCGAGGTCACGCCCCTCGAGCTCGCCGAGGCGTACGTCACGCTGGCGCGGGGCGGTGAGCACGTGAAGCTGCGCGAGCGCGCCACCGATCCCGTCGCTGCCCCCGAGCGCGTGCTCGACGCCGGTGCCGTGGCATCGATCGCGGACACGCTCTCCGATCCCATCGCACGCGTCCGTGGTCTGCGCACGCGCGGGCCGTTCGAATTCGGCTATCCCGTCGCGGTGAAGACGGGCACGAGCACGGCGTTCCGCGACGGATGGACGGCCGGCTTCACGCGCGAGCGCACCGTCGTGGTGTGGACGGGGAACGCGAGCGGCGCCGCCACGAACAAGCTCACCGGCGCCGTCGGCGCAGGTCCGCTGTTCTTCGACGCCATGAAGCGCGCGATGGATGACGTCCACGCGAGAGCTCCGCTCTACGCACCGGGCCTCCTCGAGGAGGCCGAGGTCTGCCCGCTGTCGGGCCAGCGCTCGAGCCATGCCTGCTCGGATCACGTGCGGCGCCTCTTCCCCAAGGGCCATGCGCCGGCGCATTCGTGCAATCTGCATCAATTTGCGGTCGCGCGTGAGACGCCCATCGGCGAGCCGCCGTGGCGCTGCGACCCCGACGGAACGCAGCGCATCGTGCTGCTCCCGGCGCAGTTCCAGGCCTGGCTCGCAGAGCGTGCGCCCGGCGCGCCCGGCGCCGACGTCCACGGGGTGCCGTGGCTTCTCGGCTCGCGGGTCCGCGGCTGCGCGGCGCCCGATGCGGAGCAGCCGCGCATCGTCGTGCTCTCTCCTCACGACGGCGCAGTGGTGCAGGCCGACCGGGCGCAAGGCGTCTCCCACGACGCCATCGACGTCGCCGCAGAGACACACGGCCTCGCTGCGGAAGAGCCGCTCGAGGTGGTGATCGACGGGCGCGTCGCCTCGCGGCTCGACACGCCGTATCGCCTGCGCGTGGTGGTCAGCCGCGGTGACCATGTCGTCGAGGTCCGCCCGGCCGACGGACGCGTCGCGGCTGTGCTCGGTCGCGCGCAGATCAGCGTGCGGTAGCCAAGACCTTGCTACGATGCGGCCGTGGCCCGCGTCCGCAAGTCCCCTTCCTCCGCTGTCATCGAACCTCTCGGCTCCGACATCGTCGCGCTCGCGCAAGCCTACGCGCTCGATGCGTCGACGTTCCCGCACTGCAGCCTGCCGCCGATCTTCGGCGACGATGCGCCTCCTGCGGTGTGGATCGCGCGGGCCGAGCACGGCGGCCCGGTCATCGGCTTCGTGGGCACGCGCGCCAACCGCACGACGCTGGAGATCTCCGGCATCGCCGTCGACGTCGCCCATCGCCGGAGCGGCGTCGCACGCGCGCTCGTCCGCGCGACCACGCGCTCGGCGCGCGCGCGAGGGTTCAGCACCATCGAGCTCCACGTCTCGACCGGCAACGAGGCCGCCGTCACGCTCTACGTGAAAGAGCGCTTCCGGAAGGCGCAGCGCATCGAAGGTTACTACTCGACGCGGCACTTCCCGGACGGCGGCGACGCGTGGGTCATGATCCGCGACCTGCGCTGAGCGCGCTTTTGGCTCAGTGCCAGGCGGTCGCGGAGCGGACCGGCGAGTTGGTCTCGTCGTGCTCCTTCACGAGCGCGGTGCTCTTCACGAGACACTTCGTGCACGTCGGGAACGTCGAGCCGTGGTCGCAGCGAATGGTGGTGGCGGTGGCGGGCGCCTCGAAATCGTTCGGGTCGAGGTGCTTGCCACACGAGATGCAGTGGATGTGACCATGGCCGCTCGGCGAGGCCGCCTGGGCAGGGCGCGGCGGTCCCAATGCCTTCTTCTCACGCTTCGTCAGCTTCGGCTTTCGTTTCATCGGACGCCCAGCATAGTGCGATCTCGCCCGCGCGGAAGCTCGTGATCGCCACCACCAGGAACGAAAGCGCCAGGCGCGCGAGGAGCAGCTCCGGCATCCCGTGCCCGGCAGCAACGAGGACGACATGCGCGGCCCATCCGCCGAGCCCGAGCGCGACCGCGCCGGCCATCGCGAGCCGCACCACCATGCCGCGCGACCGCTGCAGCGCCGGGATCGCGCCGCCGAGGAAGGCGACGAGGACGACGAGGACCCCGCAGGCGACCGCGGTCGGGTGCGCGCCCCAGTAGCGGAGCGACAGCGACGGCACGAAGAAGAGGATCGTGAACGTGCGGAGCGCCGACACGCAGACGTCGACGGCGGGCGACGGCATGCGCGCGCCCGTCGCCCTCGCCAGGGCTCGATCGACACGCGGGGCCCCATACGCGGCGAGGACCGCGATGAGGAGCGAGAGCGCGATCCCGGACGCGTAGCGCGGGAAGTGGGCGAGGTTGTAGAGCAGGAACGCGTCGTAGAGCGCGAGCACGATGTACGAGAGGGCACCGGCGCCGGCGAGGAACGCGAGCAGCCCGAGCACGCCCGACGGTCCTGCGGGCGCGGCGAGGACCGGCGACCTCCGAGCCTCGCGCTTCGCGATCCATGCAATATACATGGGCACCACGAGGCACGCGGCGCCGCGCAGCACGAGGTCGTCCGACGTGTACGGGTTCGCGAGCTCCAGCTCGACGAGCGAGAACGTGAAAGAGAACGACAGCGCAGCGAGCGCGAGGACGACTGGCGTGCACAGCGTCGCGTAGACGCGCCGCCCGAGCAGGCGCGCGATCGCGAGGTACGCGAACATCGTGAACGGCAGCTCGAGGAACGCCTGCACGCGGAGGAGCGTGGGCGAGAGCCAGCGTCCGTCGCCGACGTGACGCGCCGCGAGATGCACCAGCGGGTCGTGTCGACCGATGGCGAACCATTCGCCGGGGATGTACTGCGCGATGAACGACGTGCTCCCGCCGTGCGCGCGCAGGATGAACGCGCCGAACAAGACCTGGTTCACGTAGAGGAGCGCGCAGACGAAGAGGAGCTGCGCGAGCGGATGGTGAGCGAGCGTCGCGAGCGAGCGTCGCGCGCGAGCGTTCGGGACCGATGCCATGGCCGCCGCCGACGCCGTTCGCGCTCCGGATCGCGCTCCCGATCGCGAGCGCGCCAGGTGCGCGCCGATCGCCAAGGCGGCGGCGGTCGACAACAGGACGGT
>JAXDMI010000348.1:0-2891 GCA_034666145.1 Myxococcales bacterium
GCGCGGGCGGCAGTGGATCGATGGGCGGCGCCGGCACGGGGCTCGTCGCGTCTTCGAGGATCCAGATCTTCTCCATGAGCGACGGATCGGTGCCCGCGATGTGCTCTTGCATGTCACGCAGCGTCGACAGCACGCAGTGCGACTTCGCCTGGCCGAAGACGTAGACGCGATCGAACTCCATCAGCATCTTGAAGAATGCGGCGTTGAACGTGCCGACGCTCTTGCCGCCGAGCTCGCGGACCTCCGGCGCGAGCACCGAGTAGTTCTCGGTCATCGCGTGCGTACCCTTCGTCTCGAAGTGCGTCTGCGCCTGACGAACGAGCGCGTGGAACATCGCCGCCTCCATGAGCGCGGGCACGAGCGCGTGGCTCACGCCGCCGAGGAGCGTGTGATACGGCCACACCGTCAGCACGTATTTCCCGGCCTTTTCGAGCTGCTTCACGTACTCGAGGCACTCCGCAGGATGCGCGATGGGCTTCCACTTTCCTTCGCGCACGTCGGCGAGCGAGATGTTCGTGAACGGCGCGGGGTGCTTGCCGTCGTCGTCGATCCACCACGCGGGGTGGAAGATCTGGAACACGCGATGCGTGTCGAGCGAGAACGCGACCTGCGTGATCTTGTCGAGGTTGCGATAGAGCCACTCGATGGTGCGAGACGTGTCCTCGACGGCGCCCGGCACGAAGAGGCTCGCGCCGGGCGTCGAGAAGCCGACCTGGCAATCGATGCCGAACGCAGCGATGCGGCGCTTGTCCTGCGAGGCAGGCGCGACCTTGTTCTTCTTCTGGTAGACGTCCGCCGCCTCGGCGACGAGACCGACGCGCTCGACGTAGACCTCACGGACCTGCTTGGGATCGTAGAAGCTCGGTAACTGCATCATGGTGACGGATTCCCTTCGAATACGAGGTGGACGATCGCGTCGTGACGTACGACGTAGACGGAACCTCCCGGGCCGACAAGGAGCTCGGCATCTGGAGGGACGAGGTCGCGCGTCTCGGGGTACGCGCGGATGGGCACGAACGTGCGGGTGGCGCGGTCGGCTCGGACGAGGACGAGGCCGTCTTCGGTAGCGACGAGGACGGCGCCGCTCGCGAGACACTTCCCCGACGTGCCCTGGAGCATCGCGGATGAGCCTGCAGGACCGGCCTCGCTGGCGAGGATCGCGCCCTTGGCGTCGACGAGGTGCGCGGCGTGAAAGACGCGGCCGTCCTTCTCGGTGGCGGTGCAGAAGAGCACGTGCCCCTCGTCTGCCGAGGGCCGCGCTCCGGAAGCCGGAGACGCGGCGTCGAACGTCGCGGTCCAGTCGACGAGGCGTCCGTCGATGTGCGGGAGGTCGAGCTGGCGCAAGGGCCCGCGCGCCATGTCGAAGACGAAGCTCATCGTGAAGAGCCCAGCGCGATAGAACGCGAATCCCAGCGTCGCTCCAGCGCGCACGTGCGTCTGGTTCTCGAGGATCTGACCGATGCGCGTGCCGTCTGCGCGCACGAGCCAGTCGCCTTCGAGGTGCACGCGCTTGGCGTGATCGAGTGAGCGAGTGACGAAGCGCGCGCCTTCATCGCGGGTCATGGTCGTCACCCGCATGCGTCCGACGGTCCTCACCGGGGCCGGCGGCGCGGGGATCGCCGCAGCGACGGTGCAGGCGGGACATACGCGTCGCGCATGCTCGACGCCGCATGCGCAGCGAGTGAAGCGCGTCTCGAGAAGAGCAGCGGGCAGCGCCTCGCGCGCGTCGCGATCGAAGACCTTCGTGAACCAGGCGAGCACGTCGTCGGGAAGGACATCGGGCCTCGTGGCGGAGGAGGGAAGCTTGACGTCTCCGCGGAGGACGCTGTGGCGTGCCTCGGCGCGTCGCAGCATCGTGGGGTACGACGCATGGGCGCCGCCGAACGGATGAACGAAGAGGAGCGACGCGAAGAGCATCACCGCGAGCGCGTAGAAGTCGGATTCGCGAGAGAGCGCGCCGGTGGCGGCGAGGTCGACGCCGTAGAGGCGAGGATCGAGGAACCGCTCGTGTGCGACGGTGCACGGGAAGGAGCCGAACTGCATCGAGTCGGCGTCGATGAGCCAAGGGCGGAACGACGGCTGCGAGGTGCTCGGCGTGAGCACCACGTTGCCGTCGTTGAGATCGCCGACCACGATGCCGCGCGCATGCAGCTGCCGCACCGTGGTGGAGAGATCGCGGAACGTCGCGAGCACGTCGTTGGCGGTGGCGTTCGCGTCACGCCATTTGCGCTGTCCGAGCCGATGGATGTCGACCGCGTGCTCGAGCGCGTGCATGGCGTAGCCGACGACGTCGCCGCGCGCATCGGTGCAGAGCGCGAGGGGGCCGACGACGGCATCGGGGAGCCCGGCGGGGAAGGCGGAGAGCTTCTTCTTGCGCGCGTCGGTCATGGTGAAGAACACCTTGAGCGCCTGATTCCCGGCACGAAACACGCGCCCCTCGCCGCCGACGCCGAGGAGATCGCGATCGTCGAGCCGGACGCGCGTGCCGTTCACGAGCACGTTGGTGGTCATGCCGGCCTCATGCCTTCCGCCCGGCGGACGAGCGCGATGGTGGCGTCGTCGGAGAACGTCCCGCGGTCGGACAGCACGACGAGGCGCTTGCGGAGGAGGGAAGGGTTCTTCGCGTAGCGCGGGTCCGCGACCACGTTGGCGAGCGAGCCGTCCGCGGCGTCGACGAGCGGTGCTGCGCCGTCGGTGGCGACGGCGAGCGCCGAGACGTCGGCGGTCGCGCCGACGAAGTGGATGCGCGGCTCGACGCACGCGTGCGATCCGCCGACGAGCCCGTAGGCCAGGTAGGGCGGCGCGTTCTCCGGTCCGGGATCGATCGCGGTGACCTTGCCGTCGACGACCACGATGCCGTCGCCGATGCCGAAGACGACGGCGGCCCGTGG
>JAXDMI010000349.1:0-16310 GCA_034666145.1 Myxococcales bacterium
TCTTCTCACGCTCGTCCATCTTCGCGAACACGGCGTTGAAGTCGATGCCCGCGCCTTGGCCATGGCCGCGTCGCACGGCCGGATCGGGCAGCGCGCGCTGGCCGCAATAAGAGCAAATCCGTTCGCCGTTCGGCTGTGCTTCGCCTAGCCCCGCTCCGCACGTCGGACACGTGAGACCTTGGAGAGGGGCTGCCATCGAAGGAGCCTATCGACACCTGCGAATTGCTGCGACGCTTGTTGTCGTGAGGCTCGTCGTTCTCGTGCTCGCGGCACTGGTCTTCGGCTCTGCGGGATGTGGCTCCAACACGCCGGAGACCTCGGCGTACGCGACGTCCTTGTTTCCCGTCGTCGCGCATTCGGGATTCAACGAGCACGCTACCTTTCGCGTGCTGTTCTCGACGAGCGCCAACAATCCGCGATGGACGGTCGGGGATACGAAGATCGCCACGGTTGCGCCGTCGGGGCCGCCCGCCGGGGCGACGACGGCGATGAAGGCGCTCTCGTATGCGCTCGGTACGATGACGAGCGCCGGTGAGACGACCGTCATCGCAGACGCGGACGGGACGAGGCTGACGGCGCGCCTCGTGGTCACGCCGTACACCGACGAAGACCTCGCCGTCGGCAAGGCCCGCTACGAGACGGCCTCGACCGATCCCGCACGGCCGCCGTGCGCTTCGTGTCATGCCAAGGCCGGCGGGGTCGATCACTCACCGCTCAAGATGGCCGGCTTCGACGATGCAACGATCCTCGGCGTCATCCAGGACGCCACGTATCCCGCGTCGGCGACGGGACAGCGAACGACGAGCGACTACGCTCCCCAAGGACCGCTCACATTCGCGGGACACAAGTGGAACCTCACCGAGCCGGAGAAGCGCGGGATCATCGCGCATCTCCGCTCGCTGCCGCTCGGCGGCCTCTGACCGTCGCGTCGGACGATTTGTTGCGACCGGCGATGGGTGCCGGGCTCAAGGGTGCATGAGACACGCACCGGTCCTCCTTCTCCTTGGCCTCTCCACGCTCGCAAACCTCGCATGCACCGCTGCGGCGCCGCAGGAAGCGAGCGATTCGAGCGAGAACGACTACACGGTCACGCCGACGGGGGGCTCCGGTCAGCTCCAGATCACGCTGCCGGCCGGCACGGGGCCGGCGCTGGTCTTCGCGCGGAGGAAGGACGGCGCTGGACCGCCCATCGACCTCACCGACGGCAAGGTCAAGTCGGTGTCGCCGGCGACGTACTGCATCTGGACACGCGTGACCGGATCGAATCCGTACGACATCCAGTACGAGACGCAGTCCGACTGCACGGTCACGGTCGCGACCGGCGGCTCGGTGGTCTACGCGCTCGGCGCGGTCGCGTTCACGCGCTCGCGCAACGACCTCGTCTTCGGCCTCGACGTCGGTGCCGACACTTCGTACACGAACCAGCAGACGCGGCGCTTCCTCGGATCGACGAAGGCGATCCCGCATGCGAACGGATCGTTCGAGTACGTCTACGTCACGATGAAGAGCGGCTGGAGCGGATCGCCGGATACGCCGCTCGACGCGTTCGCAATCAGCGTGGCCGCGGGCGCTACGTCCACGATCGATCTCGTGGACACGACGAATCGATTCGGTACGCGCATCCTGCCGGCGACGCCGCGGGCACTGCCGAACGCGCCGACGCAGATCAGCGCGCAGGTCGGTACGAGCACGTACGCGACGACGGCTTCGTGGTTCGACATCGGCTCCCTTCCCAAGCCGGTGCTCGTGCGCGCGAAGGCCAGCGCGCTCCTCTACGTGACCACGCCGGCGCCGCAGCAGATCGCGCTGACGCAGCCGATCGTCGATCGCCCGCTCGCGCGGCTCGACGTCGAGGACGTCGCGGTGACGATGCCCGACGGCTCGATCAAGAAGGCGCGCGGCACCGTCACGATCGGCGGCTTCACCATGCCCACCAACGCCGGCATCGATCTCCTTCCCGGCACGTACTCGATGAACGTCTCCTACGTGCACCCCGGCGACGGCGCGACGATCGTCTCGAGCTACACGGCGAACGTGCAGCCCTGATGCGTGCGGGGATCATCGCGAGGTGAGATCGCCGCAACGTCACCCCGCGCGCTTCGGGACGAACGGCCACGCCGAGGACGCGGCTCTTAGCGGGATGCTGAACGAGAACGTGACGCCCTGCTCGCCTTCGGCTTCGTCACCACCGGGATGCCAGCTGATCTCGCCGCCGTGCGCTTCGATCACGCGCTTCACGATGGCGAGGCCGAGGCCGGTTCCGCTCGGTCTCGTCGTGAAGAACGGCGTGAACAAGCGCTTCGCGACGTCGTCCGAGATGCCGGCGCCGTCGTCGTAGACGCTGAAGCACACCGCCGGCGGCGTGTCCTTCAGGAACGCGCGCACGTGCACGGGCTCTCGCCGGCCCGGCGCCTGGAGTGCGTTCGTGACGAGGTTGACCAGCGCCTGTCGGATCAGATGCTCGTCGCACGGGATGGTCGGAAGATCGTCGTTGGCATCGATGCGAACCTGGATCTCGCCGTAGCTCTCCCGCGCGGCGGCGGCGGCGCTCGCGACGAGGCGCGCGGGCGGGACGCTTTCGATGGACAGCTCGTGCGGACGCGCGAAGTCGAGGAGATCGCCGACGACACGCTTCAGGCGATCCGCTTCCTCCTGCACGATGCCGAGGAGCGCGCCGGCGTCTTCCGACACCGGCTTCTCTTTGCGGAGCGACGACAGCGCGTTGAAGATGACGGCTAGCGGGTTCCTGACTTCGTGCGCGACGACGGCGGAGATCTCGCCGAGCGCCGCGAGCCGTTCACGCCGCAAGAGCTCGGCCTGCGCCGCCCGGAGCTCGGCTCCAGAGCGCTCGAGCGCTCTCGCATCGGCTACGAAGCGCGAGATGAGGTGACTCCCTACCGCGAGGATCACGACGAACTGTCCCATGTCGAGCAAGTACGGAGTCGCGAGCCGCCCCGTCGCCGCAAGCGCGTCGTTGATGCCTGCGACGAGCTGCACGCTGACGCCGAGGAAGTGCGCCAGCCCGCCGGGCTCGCCGCGACGCCAGCTGAAGTAGTAGCGAGCAACGAGCGTGCTCGTGGCGACGAAGAGGAGCAGGTAGGTGAGCTGACCCACCGCGGTCGGCTGCGTCGTCGTGTACGTGACGCCGAGCCACGGCACCTCGCGCGCGACGATGCGCGATGAACGACAGAGCCCGGGGACGAGCCACGCCGCGGCTATGACGATCGTGCCCGTGATGGCGGCGCGCTCCCAGGGCCGAGCGCGGCGGTCGTGCTGCGCCGCGAAGTACGCATACCAACACGCGACGAGCAGGCTCGCGACGCAGCCGCCGATCCTGCTCACGACGGCGCGCGTCTCGAGCGAGACGGGAAGCGTGGTGACGACGACGCAGAACGCGTAGACGGACGCGCAGAGCGCGGCGAGGCCGAACCACCGCAGCGCGCGCAACCCGGGGCCGGACGACAGTCCGAGCGCGAGCGTCCCGAGCCCGAAGATGAGCCCCATCACCGCGGCGATGCACGAGGCTGTGGCGGGGACGGTCAGGAGCATCGCGTGTCTTCCGTCTTCGTCGAGGCCCACCGTAGCACCGCCCGTTCCAGCGACGTTGCCCGACGGTTCGTCGAATTCGTGCGACAGCCGAGGATTCGTGGGCTCCGGGAGGGTATGCAGACCATGGATGGCTCCGGTGGAGCGGGCTACGCTCGGCCTATGAGCACGACGCCTGTGTGGGGCTCGCGGAACGCGGCGCTCGCGGCGCTGGGCCTCAATGTCGTGGTCCTCGGCACGATCACGCTCATCGTTGCGACCCTCGACTTGGTGCCGGACGGCGTTTCGGACACGCTCGCGGACTTCAGCCAGACCCTCGCGCGGATATCGACGCTCGGGATCTGGATCGGGGCGCTCGGCTTTCTGCCGTGGCTGAACGCGACCTACGTACGCGCGCGCGCCGTCGCTCCGTCCGCTGCGCTCGAAGAGCAGTGGCGCATTGGACCCATCGCGGGCTGGTTCATTCCGTTCCTGAACCTCGTGCGGCCGTATCGAGCAGTGCGCGTGCTCGACGAGGCCCTCGATCCCGATGAGGTCCCGGCCCCGCCACCTCGGATCGCGGACGCGGGCGCCACGTACCGAGTGGCCCCGCCGCTCGTCCTACCGGAGCGACGGACCGCGAAGAGCGCGCCCGTGACCGTGTGGTGGGCGCTCTGGTTGGGTCGCATGGCGAGCGGATTCGTGTTCGCGAAGCTCTCGCCCCATCCGAGCAATCTCGTGACCGCTCTGCATGATCTCGTCTTGTTCTCCGCAGCCGTCGCGGCGTGGCTGGTCGTGTGGAGGATCTCCGCGCGCCTCGCCGAGGTGGAGAGGCGGCGAGCCGCGCTTGCGTGAAAGAGTGACGGTCAGTCGCGCGTGCGCGGCGGCGCGAGGTCGGTCCGCGGGGCCGCGCGCGCTTCGGGCTTGCCTTCGCTCATGTTGTCGAAGCGACGCGTGGTCGGGTACGCGAGATCGACGTTCGGCAGCGCGTGGAACGCGTCGAGGACCTGCTCCCAGATCGCGGATGCCGAGCTGCGGCGGGCTCGCGGCGCGCAGAGATACCGCATCGTGAGGCACACGCCGTGGTCGACCACGGTGGTCCACACGACGGGCGTGAGCTTCGGGAATTTGATGTGCAGCGTGGCAGCGGCGGCGTCGATGCGGCTCTTGACGTGGTCGTCGAGCTTCTCGGCCTGCGCCTCCAGAATGCCTTCCAGCGTCGACTTCGCTTTGCGCCAGTCGCTCTCGAAGGTCACGGTCACCTCGAGCTCGTTCCAGATGTAACCGAACGCCTCGTCGTAATTGGCGACCGTGTTCTTGAAGACGTTGCCGTTCGGCACGTGGAGGATCCGGCCGGTGCCCTGATCGGCATGCACCCAGTTGCCGACCTCCAGCATGAGGAATCGGAAGGGGCGGATGTCGACGACGTCGCCGATGTTCGAGCCGACCTGGATGCGGTCGCCGATGCGGAAGGGCCGGCGGATCAGGATGAACAGCCAACCCGCGAGGTTGGTGAGCAGGTCCTGGAGCGCGATCGCGATACCGGCGGAGAGCAACCCGAAGTAGGTGCCGATGCCCGCGATTCCCTGGATCCAGAGGCGCGCCATGAGGACGACGGCGATGCCGGCGACGATGTATCCCGTCACGCGCGTCATCTGGAAACGCGACGCCGACTCGTCGATGGTGCGTGCGAACACGCGCCGGGCGAGCCGGTTGGCGAGCAACCAGAGGAGGAGGACCGCGATCGTCCCGGCGAGGCGGGTCAGCGTTTCCACCGATACGCCGACGGCCGTGGAGAGCTGATCGAGGAACCGCATGCGGGAAATTGGAGAGTACTCGGCCAGGGCCGTTTACGCTGCGCGAGATGCGCCGCGCTTACATCCTTCGCTCGATTGCCCTCTTTGCATTTCTGTCGACGATCCTCGCCGCGCCCGCCGCGCGCGCGCAGGACTTGCCGCCGCCGCCTCCGCCTCCTCCCGGCGACGCGCCCCCGCCGCCGCCGCCGCCGGCGAGCAAGCCGGTGGCGCCCGGCAATGCTGCGCCGAGCAGGCCCGCACCTTCGAGCGGCGCCGAGGCACCGCCGGCCGACGAGCCGACGACGCCCGCGAGGTTCAAGCCGATGATGCGCGCGGGCGCCGGCGTCGAGGTCTACTGGTGGAGCGCGAAGGACATCGGCTCGACGTTTCCGGTGATCCCGTACGGGATCTTCGAGCTGTCACCGAGCGTGCTCTTCGACCTGCATGTGCCGCTCTCGCTCGCGACGAACAGCACGCTGTCCAACACCCATACAAAGGCGGGCGTCGGTCTCGGCAACCCCACCGTCGGGATCACGTACGTGTCGACCGAGGGCCGCACGAGCTGGCACATCGGCGGTCGCATCGGGCTGCCGGTCGCGGGCCTCAGCGACTCGGAGCCGTGGCAAGGCGCGGACGCGCTCGCCGCGTTCTCCATGGCGCTCTACGACATTCACTATTGGGCCTCCAAATACGTGCCGATCGGCATGCGCCTCGGCGTCGAGCACATGGCCACGCCGAAGCTCTTTCTTCGCGCCGCGATCGAGCCGACGCTCTTCGTTCCGATCGATTCGAAGAGAGCCCAGCTCGCCGGGTCGCAGAAGACCCTCTTCCTCTACCAGCTGCGTCTCGAGCTCGAGGGCCGCTCCGACTCGGGATGGGGAGGCGGCCTCGGCTTGCAGCTCGTGCACGTGCTCAGCGACGGCAACGCGTTCGGCGACAAGGACAACGCGCAGGGCGCGATCGAGCCGTTCGTCTCCTACGACAGCACGACGACGTTCGCGCGCATCGGCCTCCTCCTCGCGATGGACTCGCCGCTCGGTCCCGGCTTCGACCAAGACAAGGTCGCCGCGCTGCGCGTGAACATCGGCTCGCACTTCTGAGCGTGACGACGCGGCGCCATGTCGGTTGCGCGGTCTTCGCGTGCGTGGTCTTCGCGTGCGCGGTGCTCTTCGCGTGTACGGATGCGCCGACCATCGCGGTCGCCGGCTCGGCGACGCGCGCATGCGCGCCGCTCGACGAGCCCGGTGCGGTGGTGACATCCGAAGGCCTGACGACCGATGGCCGTTACGTCATCGTCGTGACACGGACCGGTGGGGTACGCGTGTTCTACGGCGTCGCCTCGCACCAGGTCGAGGGCATCATCACGGGGACTCACGCGACGTGTGCAACGGAGATCGACTTCGACGTCGAGGGCCGGTCGGAGGTCGCGGTCTTTTCGCCGGGCCCACCGCAGTGCACGGTGGCGAGCACGCTGACGAGCGGCAACGCCGGCGACGCGATCGTCTCCGAGCCGCTGACGGTGGTGGTGCCCGCGGCTTCGGGAGATGCGGGCGTTGCCGGAGATGCAGGCGATGCGGGAGCTACGCCGGTGCCGCTCTCGTCGTTCGCGTTCTTCTGTCTTTGACGGGAGCGCCCGATGACACCACACCGCAGCTTGGTACCGCTGCTCGACATCTGCCGTGTCATGCTGTCTTGGTGACCGCGATCGCGAAGAGAGTCTCCACGACCCGCGCGGTCGAAATCGCGCCGTTCGGCGGCATCCACGGCGCTGGCGGCGCCAAGGGCGGCTGCGGCTCGCGGCTTCGCGGCACCGGCTTTCCGTGGAGGTGCTCGGGCGACGTCGTTGCCAACGATCTCGATGCCGTCGAAGCGTTCCTCGGCCTGCCGAAGGGACGCCTGAGCGCTTACCAGCGCGCGCTGCCGGCGCACGCGGTGGGCCCCGGCGAGGAGCGCGGCGATCGAGCTACGCGGACATGCTCCTCTGCGGGAGGCGCACGCAGAACTCGGCTCCGCTGTCGCCGGACGCCAGCTCGATGCTTCCGCCGTGGCCCTCGATGATCCGTCGCACCACCGCGAGGCCGAGCCCCGTGCCCATCGCCTTGGTGGTGAAGAACGGCTCGAAGAGCCTCTCGCGCGCTTCGGGTGGAATGCCGCAGCCCGTGTCCTTGATGTGGAGCTCGGACACGGAGACACCGTTGCGCTGGACACACGCCGCGTGCACCGCGAGCGTTCCTGACTGCGGCATGGCTTGATAGGCGTTCAAGAACAGGTTGACGAGCGCCTGCCGCAGCAAGCGCGGGTCCGCGCGCAGCGTCTCCGCGCCGGGCTCGATGGTGACGATGTTCGTCACGCGGTCCGCGCCCCTTCCGCACTGCCGGCACGCGGCGGTCACGGCGTCGCCGAGGAGAGCCTGGAGAGGAAGCGGCTCGAGATCCGGACGCACCGGGCGTGAGT
Organism: Myxococcales bacterium; assembly: GCA_034666145.1. Classification (GTDB taxonomy): domain Bacteria; phylum Myxococcota_A; class Polyangia; order Polyangiales; family Polyangiaceae; genus Labilithrix. The sequence goes on from JAXDMI010000349.1 coordinate 7,776, forward strand.
AATCGAGCAGATCGCCGACCATGCGGTTCAGTCGATCGGCCTCTTCGGCGACGATGTCGATGAGCAGCGCGACGTCGCCTTCGGGCTTGAGCAACCGCCTCATGCTTCCGAGCGAGTTGAAGATGATAGCGAGTGGATTGCGCACTTCGTGAGCGATCGAGGCCGAGAGCTCTCCGAGCGCCGCGAGCCGCTCACGATCGATGAGCTCCTTCTGCACGCGGGCCAGCGACTGGACCATGCGCTCGAGAGCGTGGCCGAGCTCGTCGCGATCGGAGCGCGGTTCGACGCGCACTCTCAGATCCCCGGAAGCGATGGCGCTCGCGAGCTCGCTCGTCTCCTGCAGTGAATCGAGGAACCCGTCGAGGGCGCACGATAGCGCGCCGATCTCGTCCTGACGGCGGCCGAGCCCGACGCGTACCGACAGGTCTCCATCGCGCGCGGCTGCCGCCGTGCTCGCAGCGCGACCGAGCGGCGTGACCACGCTTCGTCCGAGAGAGACCGCGACGAGGGCCGTGACGGCGAGAGCCCCGACGAAGAGCGCAGCGGCGAGCATCAGACCGCGACGATCCTCCTCGCGGACCTCCGCCAACGCCTGCTGCTTTGCACGGACCGCCTCCTCTTCTGCCGCCGTGATCAGCTTCGTCTGCCTCTCGCGCAGCGGCAGGTATTGCGATCCGTAGAGCTCCTGCGCTTCAGCGCCCTTGCCGGTCGCGGCGAGGTCGAGCATTCGGTTTTCGACGTGGTCGAGCTCTTCATCGTCCATCTTCTCCGCCGCGTCGATGAGGTCGGCGATCCGCTTGACCGGAGCGAGGGCGCGGATCTGCGCCAAGTCGCGGGTGAACTCGCGGTCGGCGTTTGCCTTGCGCTCGCGTTCGCCGCCGTCGTGCGGATCGAGGAGGAAGCCGCGGACAGCATCACTCATCACGAGAAGATCGAAGCTCAGCTCGAGGCTCTTGTGCTCGATGACGTCGTAGACCTGCACGATGGACTCGACCCGACGCAGGTTGCGTCTCGAGATCATCAGCAGTGCAGCGGCGAGGAGTAGCCCGGCAACGCTCACAACGATGAACGAGATGGTGAACCGAACGCGGATGGTCACATTGTGATCAAGCCACGTGCACGGCACCCGCGCAAACCCAGCAGATCGTCGCGAATCACCGCGTAGCCAGCTGCCGCACGTGCCGCGACTCGGGACCACCGCGAGGCGATGACAACAGTCCTCGCACGTGACGGCGTCCGCACCGCTGCGTCGGGTTTGTTAGATTGGCGGCATGAGCGACGACGATCCGAAAGTGCCGCCCGAGCCGCCCGCGCCGAGTGAACCGGCGCCGAGCGAGGGCGACGCCAAGAAGCCTGAACCGACGGTTCCCGGGCTCGGTAAACGCGAGGAGACCGTCATCGGTGTCGGTGCTCCGAAGCACGAGCCGACGGTGCTCGGTGTCGCGCCACCGAAGCACGAGCCGACGGTGCTCGGCGTTGCGCCGCCTGCCGCCGCTCCCGTCGCGCCTCCGACGAGGCCGAGGGAACCGACGATCCTCGGCGTCGCGCCCGAAGCGAAGCCCGAGGCGGAAGCGAAGCCCGAGCCCGAGCCGGCAGCGAAGCCGGAGGCCGATGCGACGAGCGCCGAGCCCGATGCTACGGCGAAGGCCGAGTCGGAGCGCGCAACGAAAGCCGAGCTGCCGGCGACGGTGAAGCCGGAAGCGAAGGCCGAGCCTGAGCCCGAAGCGGCGCCTGCGGTTCCCGCGCGTGCTGCGCCGCCGCCTGCTCCGCCGCCGCGTGCTGCGCCAAAGACATCGAAGGAGACGAGCGCCGAGACCTCCGTCAGCGGGATGCAGCCTGCGGGGGTGCCTCGTCCCGGAGGCGGATGGAAGCTGCTGCTCCTTCTCGTGATCGCAGGCGGCGGCGTGGCCGCGTATCTCCAGCGCGATCGGATCATGCGTGAGCTCTCGCCGCCGCCGGTCGTAACGGCGACGCCTTCCGCCGAGCCGTCGGTCGCGCCGTCTGCGAGCGCGAGCGCGGCGCCCGTCGAAGAAGCTGCGGCGCCGCTTCCCGCGACGTCGCTCGACGGCTCGAGCGACGATGCGAGCGCTCTCGCGACGTCCGATGCATCGGCCGCCGATGCGAGCACGAAGGACGCCGGCAAGCTCGACGGCGGACACGATGCCGGCAAGGACGCAGGCACGAAGGACGCAGGCGTGACGGCGAAGGACGCGGGCGCCGCAAAAGATCCGCACGCGAAGGATCCGCATGCGAAGGGTGCGACGTCGGCGAAGCCGCCCGCGCCGAAGCCCACCACGAAGCCCGCGCCGAAACCGCCGGCGCCAACGCCGAGCCCGGCGCCGACGCCGAGCCCGGCTCCGACGCCGACGGCGTCTCCGGACTGATCAGCGCTCAGCGCTTGCGCGGCGCGCTATGCGCGGGTGCGGGCGCAGGCGGTCGCTTCGGAGGCGGCGGCGCCGGAGCCGTCGGATGCGGCGGACGCTTCGGCGGCGCGGGCGCTATCGCTGTCGCTGTCGCTGTCGCCGTCGGCGGTAGCGACGGCAGCGCCGGAGCAACGTGCGTCGTGGCCGGAGGCGATGTGCTCTCCGCGTCGCTCGCGTTCGCGTTGCTCGCGTCCGCGTCGTTCGCATTCGCGTCTGCTGCGTCGGTCACGGATGCATCGGACGCCGCGTCGGCATTCTCGTCGGCACCGGCGTCGGGGAGAGGGGTCGCGCTGCTCGACGGAGGCGGCGCGACGAGCGTCGCATCGGTCGTGGGATCGGCGACCGCCGGCTCTGCGTCCGATGCGAGCACGACGTCGGTGGGGCTCGGTTCGGCGGGCGGGCACGATCGATACGCGAGGAAGAGCACGACGTAGAAGCCGATCGTGACGTAGGGCGCCGTCGATCGGCGCGTGCGGACGGGCTCGAGAGGTGGAGGCGAGGGCGGAGGCGAAGGTGAGGGCGGAGTCGAAGGCGGAGGCGAGGGCGAAGGCGGAGGCGGAGGCGAACGCGGGGGAGAGGGAGGGGGAGGCGGCTTGTCGACGCGCGTCGGACGATCGGCGTCCTTCGGGGACTCCGCCTTCGGGGCCTCGGACTCTTGCGGGGCGTCTGTCGGTTCGAGATCGCCCTCGGACAGCGCGATCGTCGGTTCCGGTTTCGCGGAGGGAGGCGGCGGCTCGATGGCTGCGGCTGCGATGGTCGCGGCGATGGCTGCCGCGGCCGGCTCCGCTTCCATGCGCATCGACTCCGGCTCGATCACGTCGCGCGCGGCTTGGACCTCGACGCGCATGGCCGCCGCCGTCGGGTAGCGGTCCTCGCGGCGGAACGCGAGCGCGCGATCGATGATGACGGCGACGCGCTCCGAGACCGACGGTGTGATGGAGCGAATCGGCGGCGCGGGTTCGTTCGCCATCTTGCCGACGAGGCGAACGATGTTCTCCTCCTCGTGGATGCGTCGCAACGTGAGCAGGCGAAAGCCGGTCGCGCCGAGCGCGAACAGATCCGTCCGTCCGTCGATCTCCTCGCTGCGTCCGGCGGCTTGCTCCGGCGACATGTACGAAGGCGTCCCGAGCGCGAGCCCGAACTGCGTCGTGATGTGCGACTCGGTGAGCCGCGCGAGACCGAAGTCGAGCACCTTCACGCGCAAGCGGCCGTCGTCGGGATCGCGCGCGAGGAAGATGTTGTCCGGCTTGAGATCGCGATGCACGACGCCGTGCTCGTGCGCGGCCTCCAGGACCTGGAGCACGCCGTTCGCGATCGTGAGGTACTCCTGCTCGTCGATGGGAGGCGCATGCGCCGCGCGCTCCTCGAGAGACTCGCCCTCGAGCAGCTCCATGACGAGATACGCAGCGCCGTCGTCGGGGCCGTCCTTGACGATGTCGTCGTCGAGCACCTGCACGGCGCCGCGATGCTCGACGCGATTGGCCGCGTAGCCTTCACGCAGGAATCGCTCGCGGACGGCGGGGTTCTTGCCGAGCTCGGCATGGAGGATCTTCACCGCGGCGCGCGCGCCGTTCCGATGCCGCCCGCCGTAGACCGCGGCCATGCCTCCGACGCCGATGAGCCGCTCGAGAGTCCACTTCTCGTTGAGCACTCGACCTACGCGTGCGCTCGCCTCGGCGCGCAGGCTGTCAGTGGACACGACGCATCTCCGAGAAAGACTCTAGACCGAGACGACCAGCGCGGACACCGCCTGTTCGATCACCGGCAGCGCTCTGCGGAGAACCGCCTCGTTCGCCTCATTTGCGTCGTTCGTATTCTTCGCTCCGGCATCGGCGCGCTCGCCGAAGAGTGTCTCGGGCGCGATGGGCGCGCCGATGCGGATGCGGATGCGCGCCGGCCACCACGACAGGAGCGAGAGCGGCGACGCCGCCCACGCCCACGCGATCAGCGCGCGCCAATGCCACGCGAGCGGCACGAGCCACAGGATCAACGCTGCGCCGATCACCGCGAGCACGCTCAGACCGTAGCGCTTTATACCCGCGAGCCGCGGCCACATGAACAGGTACGGCAACAGCCGCGAACGCAGGAGCAACGGCGCGCAGACGCCTTCGAATCCCATCGGCACGATTGGCACCCACGCCTCACGCGCGATACGCAGGAAACCGACGCGGCCACCGAAGTCGGCACGATCGAACTGCCAGAAGGGACGCATGCATTCGTGGTCGCCGCCCGGAAAGACGGCGATCGGAACGCCCTTCGCGAGCGTCGACCTCGCTGCGGCGTACGTGGACGGAATCGCGCCGATCTGCGGGAACAGCCACGAGAGAGGCCACCAGCCGAACGTCGCGGCGAGCGCGAAGCCGGCGAGCGGTCGCGAGCCGCGGAACGTCTTCGCGTAGAGCGCCATGAACGCGTGGAGCTCGGAGAGACCGACGCTCGACGGATGGTTCGCCACCAGCAGGAACGCACCGCTCGGCGGCAAGTGCTCGGTGCCGTCGAGCGTTGCTCGATGGATGAGCCGCACGATCGGCAGCACCACGCGTGTGAGGAAGCGAATCGCGAACGGCGAAGCCACGCCCGGGTTCGCGACCTCCGCGTGCTTCTCGAATCGCGCGCGTGACACGGGGCGAGCGTATCAAGGAGTGCCCTGTCGCCGCTCTGACAGGTTGACGGGATCGGCCGACGACGGCTCGGTCTTCCTGACAAAATTGCAGGAATACCCGCCGCGCATCGCAGATCTATCGTGCAGCTGGGGGGTCGGCATGCTGGCCCCGCTCTTGCTGAATACGGAATCATGACGACTCAATCGACGGCAGCACACGGGTCCACCATCGTCATCGTCGGCGGCAGCGGAGGGATGTCGGGCCGCTACCGCGCCATCGCGGAGCAGCACGGGCTCGAGCTCCGCCACTTCGAGAATCGCGTTCCCAACGGCACGCGTCGCATCCTCGGACGCGTTGCCGCCGTCATCATCATGGTGGGCATGGTCTCGCATTCGCTGCGCGACCAGGTGAAGGGTCTCGTCTCGGAAGACGCACCCGTCGTCTACCTTCGGTCGGCCTCGATCTCCGCGCTTCGCAACGCCGTCGACGCGCTCGAGAGCTGACTCGCTCCTCGCTCACGGCGTTGCCTTGCGGCCGAAGAGCGGACGCCACACCGGCCCCAGGTTGCGCGCACTGCGGTCGCGGCCCTCGGCGCGTACGACGCGTGAGGAGAGGACGAACGCCACCGTCGCGAGCGTGAGCCCCGCGCAGATGTCCGCGAGGTAATGCCAGCGAAGGAACATGGTCGCGAGGATGATCTGCGACGTGAAGAGCCCCGCGACCGGCCACACGTAGCGATAGGGCGCGTGCGCGCGGTTCCGGAACGCGAAGAGCGTGAGGAACGTGGGACACGCGGTGTGGAGGCTCGGGAAGATGTCGGTGCGGAGCGCGCCGTCGACCGAGCGAACGGTGCGCCCGACGAGCGGCCACCAAAAACCGCCGCTGAGCGCGTGCTGGAAATGACCTTCGAGGTGGAGATACGGACCGCGCCCCGGCACGAGCACGTAGAGCGTGTGTCCGACGCAGACCACGAACAGCAGTCCGAACGAGAGCTCGCTCGTGATCCGCAGGCGTCGCTCGAAGAGCGCCATCGGCACCACGAAGAGGCAGAGGATGAAGAAGTAGCTGTAATAGAAGAAGGAGAACCACTCGGTGGTGCCCGGCGTGACGAAGCGGTCCCACGCCACCGACGGCTCGACGCCGAAGACCGCGAGATCGAGGCGGTAGATCTGCGCGTCGACCGTGAGATGGCTCGCGGCGGGCAAGATGTAGTGGAGCTGCAGGAACGTCGAGATGACGCCGCCGATGAGCGCTACCCGGTAGAGGAGATCGCCCGCGTAGCGGAGGCGGCCCGACCACACCGACTTCAGCACCTCGCTGCGCGCCACGAGCATGCAGGCCCAGAAGACCGCGGAGTCGACGAGCATCATCGTCACGGCGCTCCCGCGTCGCGCGCCGGAGCCCATGAGCACCGCGAGCGTCAGCCCCATCAAGTACGTGGCCACCATCCAGTCCTGCGCCGCGAAACGGGCGAGCGCGCGGACCACCACGTTCGATCGCGCCGGTCGGACCCGGTCGAGAGCGACGCGAAGGGAGGCGAGGGGATTGAGAAGCGTCTGACTCATGCGGAAGAGCTCCGAGAGGTCGTGGGCGGGCGCATCCCGAGCAGTCGCCCGATGGTGCACTGATCGAGTGGTTCAACCACTTGCCCAAGACTTCAGCAACTCGTATGCCGCGCCGCGACCTCGGATCGCGTGCGTCGAAACGAAGCGCGAGCCGTAAAAATGGCGGTTTCCTGCGCTCGCGCTGGCGCGAGGAGCGCGCTGCGGTTCGCGCTCCTGCGTACCGCGCTACGCGCGTGGCGCGACGCCGCCTACGCAGGCACGTCGACGGTCGCGCTCGTCAGTCGCGGTCTTTGGGCGGCGAAGCGAGGAGCTTCAGGATGGCGGCGACGTCGCTCTCCTTTGATGGCTCCGGAGCGAGGGCGCGGAGCACGGCCTTCGTCGTGCGGAGCTGCGCGCGCATGCGCTGGCACACGGTGCAGATCGTGAGATGGACGGAGAACTTGAGCTTGGCGGCGCCGGTGAGCGCGCCCTCGTCGTCGTCGGTGACGAGCGCCATGGCATCGCGGCAGCAGGGAAGAAGGCTCATTCGACTCCGCCCTCCGCGAGGGTCTCTTCGAGGACGGCTCTGATTCGTGCGCGCGCTCGATGCAAGAGGACCCGCTGATTGGACTCGCTGATTTCGAGAGCGTTACAAACTTCTTCCGAGCTCCAACCCTCGAGGTCGCGCAACGTCAGCACGGCGCGCTGGCCGGCCGGCAATTCCTCGATGTGAGCTTCGATCGCCGCGCGGATTTGCTGGCGATCGAGCAGGCGCTCCGGCGTCTCCGCGTGCCACCGCGCCGGTGCCCGGTCCGGGATCCAGAAGCCGAGCTTGCCGAAGCATGCCGGATCGATGGCGTCCTCTCGGGTCTCTGCTTCCTGATCGAGCGGAGCCCACCGCGCCGCCCGCACCACCAGGGTCTTCGCACGATTCACCACGATGCGCGCCATCCACGTCCGCAAGCTCGATCGCTTCTCGAAGCGCGCGAGCCCGCGATGGATCCGGACCCATGCGTCTTGCACGGCCTCCTCGGCGAGATCCGACTCACGCGTGATGGCGCGCGCGAAGCGGAGCAGCGTCGCATGCTCTCGCACGACCAGCGCTCGAAGCGCGGCTTGGTCGCCCGCCAAGATGCGCTCGACGAGTACGTCGTCTTCGCCATCCGGAAGGCCCACGCGAGGGAATCTACTATGGGTCGTCGGAATGCGTGTAACGCCATGCATCCGAGCCGAGTCAGCTAGGCATGCTGACCACGAATCCCTCGTTTCTCGTGTATTCCGCCGCGATGGTGGTGCTGTGCCTGAACGTCCTGGTGCTCTGGGCCTACAGCGGCGCGGTGCGAAACAGGTCGAAGACGACCCACAACCCCGAGGACATCTCGGCGACCGCCAAGGGCGCTTCGCTCGTCGACGCCGATCCGCCGTCCGTCGCGCGCGTGCTCCGCGCGCATCGCAACGCCGCCGACAACATCCTGCCGTTCGCGGTCCTCGGCCTGCTGTTCGTGCTGTGGGGCGCCTCGCCGATGCTGACGGCGATCTTCTGCGGTGTCTTCGTCGCCGCGCGTCTCGGTCACTCGTTCTCGTATCTCGGTGAGAAGCAGCCGTGGCGGACCCTGAGCTTCGCGGTCGGCGCGGCGGCGACGCTCGGCATGGTCGGCTTCCTCGTGCGCGCGCTCGTCGCCGCGGTCTGAGCGGCGCGCTCGGGACCGTCGTTCAGGATCGCCGCACGACGATCGCGTCACGCATGACGTCGATCACGACGCCGTCACATGGTGACGGCACGATCGCGCCGTCTCGGCCGTCCGTTCCTCCGACGCGCGCGAGCTCATCGCCCTTCGCCACGCGCTGCGCGTCGAAGATCGTGACGCGTGCGCCGGCAGGAAGCGCGACCTCGACGAGGCGCGCCGGCGGTGTTCCCTCGGGCGCCGCGACTCCGCCGCGCGCGCAGATCGTTTCGATCGCGTC
>JAXDMI010000350.1:0-4491 GCA_034666145.1 Myxococcales bacterium
AAGGCTGCTGCAGCCGACGACGCCGAGGAAGCTCCGGAGGCGGAGTCGAAGGACGAAGCCGAGTCGAAGGACGAGACCGACAAGGAGTGAGCTCCTCGCGATCGGAGGGGCTCTGATGGGCCTTCTCTGATCGGGTCTGAATCGCACGCGGCGGCCGCTCGAGAGAGCGCGCCGCCGCTGGCGTTTTGTCCTCTCCGACGCGTCGCGCGAGGGCTATCGTGCGCCTCGATGACGACCGCTCTCTGGGCGCCCTGGCGCATGGAGTATTTCGATCCGGCGAAGAAGACCGAAGGGTGCTTCCTCTGCGCGTATCCCGAGGACGAGGCGCACTTTCGCCAGAATCTCGTCGTCCTCGTGCAGCCTCACGCATTCGTGTGCCTGAATCGCTATCCGTTCACCACGTCGCATCTCCTCGTGGCGCCGCGCCGGCACGTCGCCGAGCTCTCCGACCTCGAGGCCGACGAGTACGTCGCGCTCATGATGCTGCTGCGTGAGTGCACCGTCCGTCTCAAGAACACCGTCGGCTGCGAAGGGCTGAACGTCGGCTTCAATCTCGGCAAGGCGGCAGGCGCCGGCGTCCCCGGCCACGTGCACGGTCATGTCGTGCCGCGCTGGAGCGGCGACACCAACTTCATGCCGGTCCTCGCCGACGTGCGCGTGATGCCCGAGTACCTCGACGAGGCCTGGCGTCACCTCTACCCGAACTTCGCCGACCTGCCCGGCACCCGCGCATCGGCGCCGGAGCCCGCATGATCATCGACGACGGCTCGGCGCGCGAGGCCAGGCGGCGCCACACGACCTTCTTGTTCGCGTCGGCGGCGATCGCCATCGCCATCATCGTGGTGGCGCAGTCGGTGCTCTTGCCGTTCGTGCTGGCGCTCGTCATCGCGTACGTCCTCACGCCGCTCGTCGCCTGGGTCGAGAAGCGACGCGTACCGCGCGCCGCTGCCATCATCCTCGTCTACGTCGTCGTGCTCGGCACGATGGGCATCTTCGTCCGCTTCACCGCGCCGCGCGTGGGCATGGAGCTCGTCAACCTGCGGCGCGAGCTGCCCGCGCTGGGCATCGCGGTGCGCACACGCTGGGTCCCGGCGTGGCAGCAGCGCCTCCGCAACGCGGGCTTCGGCCCCGAGGTGAAGGCGCCTGAAGCGCCCGCCGGCCCCGCCATCGAACCGGGAAGCCCGCCGCATCATGATCGCGGCGAGCGCGATCGCGATCGTGATCGCGATCGCAACGACGACGGCACGCCCAACGAACCCCCGGGGACCATCGTCGCGCGGCCGCGTGCCGACGGCGCCTTCGGCGTCGAGCTGAACGGACCGCTCTCGGTGACGCCCGCGAAGGGCGGCGGCTACACCATCGAGCCGCTGCGCGAGACCCGCGAGCCCGGCTTCGATCTCGATCGCCTCGTCGCCGACGCCGCGGGCAAGAGCCTGCTCTACGCGCAGCACAACGCGCTCGAGATCGTGAAGATCGGCCGCGACATCATCGCCGGGGTCAGTCGGTTCATCTTCGTCTTCGGCATCACGCTGATGCTCGCCGCGTACATGATGCTGACGCGCGAGCGCATCACGAGCTTCTTCGTCTCGCTCCTCCGGCCCAGCTCGCGCCCGTCGTTCTACGAGCTACTCGAGAGGATCGATCGCGGCCTCTCCGGCGTGGTCCGCGGCCAGCTCATCATCTGCCTCATGAACGGCGTGCTGTCGGCGATCGGCTTCGCGATCGTCGGCCTCAAGTACTGGCCGGTCCTCGCCCTCATCGCGACGGTCCTCAGCCTCATCCCCATCTTCGGCTCGATCATCAGCGCGATTCCTGCCGTGGCCCTCGGGCTCACGCAGTCGGTCGGAACGGCGGTGTTCGTGCTCATCTGGATCCTCGGCATCCACCAGCTCGAGGCGAACGTCCTCAACCCGAAGATCATGGGCGATCAGGCCAAGATCCATCCCGTGCTCGTGGTCTTCTCGCTCCTCGTCGGCGAGCACTTCTTCCACACGGTGGGCGCGCTGCTCGCGGTGCCATGCATGTCGATCGCGCAGAGCATCTTCACGCACGTGCGCGCGCGCATCCAAGCGATGGATCCCGAGATGGCGCACGAGCCCGTCGGCAGCATGCGGCCGCCGCCCGAGACACCCGCGGCGTAGCCGATTCAGGTCGCTCAGGTCGTGTGAATCAGAGGTCGGGCGCGGCGCAGCGCACGCGCGTGACCTCGCCTGGCTTCGCCACGTAGTAGACCTTGCCGTCGGTGGTGTGGCCGCAAGCGAACGCGCCTTCGCCGATCTGGTAACGCACGCGGATCCATCCCGGACCGCAGAGCCGCTGCGACACCGGCACGACGAGCTCGCCTTCGGGCGTCACGGGACCCGGCTTGGCCCGGCGCTCCCACGTGATCTCCTTGCGCCCACCGATTCCACCGCCGACGGTGACGAGCGATGCGCCGCGATGGTCCTCCACGACCACCTCGGTCTTGCACGGCTGGAGCTCCATCATCGCGAACGATCGCTGGCGAAATGCGGGCCGGAGCCCGAGCTCGCCGAGCGTCGCGACGTCGGCGTCGGTGGCGCCGAAGACCAGCACGTCGTCGTACGGCTGCGCGATGATCGCCACGTTCTGGAGCTCGTGCTTCCGCGCCTCGAGGTCGTCCGTGCGCGAGAGCTCCTCGCCGAACCGCAGCGTCTCCTCGTCGGGGATGGGCACGTGGGGCGCAGCATCATCGGTGCGGATGGTGAACGGATGGATCGCGACCACGTTCGCGAACGCGTTCGGGATGGTGCCGCCCTGCGCCGTCGCGTAGAGCGCTCCGAGCTGTCGCGCGGGCCCGAGGAACGGCACCGGCGCCTGCGTCGCATCGCGCGGCAAGCCGCAGAACGGATCGAGCACGAGCGGGAAGCGAAACGACGTTCGCGTGACCGGCGCGCTCAGCCCCGCCAGATCGTCGGCGCACGCCGCGCGCAGCGAGCGATGGAAGCCCGCCGCGAGCGCCACGAGGCATGCGGCGACCGCGGCGCAGAGCGCGCCCTCGAGCGCTGGTCTTCGGAGCTTCTCGATGGGCAAGAGCGGCAGCGTGAACACCACGAAGAACGGCGCGAACCGCACGTTGAAGAACTGCCAGCCCGGGATCACGATCGGCAGCGCAAGCAGGAGCGCCAGCGCCGTCCAGGCGCAGAGGACGTACGCGCGCTCCGTTCGCTCCACGCGCCGGAAGCGCGCGAGCGACGACACGAACCCAGCCGCGAGCAGGAGATTCCCGAGCCAGCGTGTTCCCGTGCTGCCCGACCACAGCACGCGCGGCAAGATCAGGGCGCGGCGTGCGAGCGGTTCCCAGTGGAACTCGTGCAGGCCGGGCGGGCTCGCGGGACGCACCCACACCAGCGCGAGGAGGCCGATCGCGGCGGGGATCAGGCAGAGGCCGGCGCGAACCAGCGTGGCGCGTCGATCGGCTCGCTCCGTTCTCGTCGCGACGAGGATGCCCAGGAACAAGACCGTGGGCACCACACTGAATGCATGATGCACGAATTGCAGCGCGAGGCCCGCGGCCACCACCAGCGCCGCGCGCCGATCGAACGTGGGCCGCCGCGCGACGTAGGCGAGCAGGAGCAGGCCGATGCCGAGCCCCGCGTAATACGGGAAGAGCCCCATGTAGAGCGGCCAGCACAGCGGGACGGCGCATCCCAGCAGCGCCAGCCAGCGGCGCGGCTTGCCGAGCGCGTGCACGAGCAACACGTAGCCGCCGAAGCTCCAGCTGTAGAAGAGCGTGAGCACGACGCGCGTCGCGTCACGGAAGCCGAGCAGCGGCTCGAGCGGGCTCCACCACAACGCAAACCCGCGCGACGCGAACTGGAGCTGCGGAACGAACTGCCGCCCATAGATGGTGGTCGGGTCGCTGTAGAGATTCTCGGCGTGGCCGAGAAAGACGTGCTGCGGCCCGTCGTTCGTGGGCAGGTAATCGACGCACCAGAGCGTCGCAACGCCGAGCAGGAACGCGACCAGGAGCGCCCCGAAATAGGCGAGATCTCCCCGACGAGCGCGCATGCCGCGGCGACGATAGCGCGTCCACGTCGCGTTTGCGCGGGGGCGGGCGTCGCGGTAGAGATGGCGGCGTGAGTAGCGACGACACGGAGGAGGGCGCAGAGACGGCGTCAACGGAGAACCGCCCGGAGGAGGCGAAGGCTGCCTCGCGGCCGCCGCCGAAGTCGCTGAACGATCGCGTGTCGGGCAACAAGAAGAAGAAGTCGCGCGACGAGATCCAGAAGGAGCTCCGCGAGGTCTCCAAGCAGGACGAGAAGCCGCCCGTCGACCTCTCGAAGATCTATCTCCGCGCCGGCGCGCTCGCCGTCGTGGTGTGGCTGATCGCGCTCTTCACGAATCACTGGGTCGGCTGGTACGGCTTCGCCGCGGCCGGTGCGCTGACCGTCGCGGGCATCGTCGGCCTCCTGTGGCTGCGCCGCTACATGGCGAAGACGCAGGCGCTCGGCTCGATCCTCAAGGGCGCAG
>JAXDMI010000351.1:0-4504 GCA_034666145.1 Myxococcales bacterium
TGCACTCTGCAAATATTACGAAGCGGTCGCGCCGCTGCTCTTGCCATACCTCCATGGGCGGATCTGTCCGCTCGTCGCCGCGAAGACCGGGCGCAAGCTGTGGCCGCTCCCGGACTGGACGCCGAGCTGGGTGCGCACCGCCGTCGTTCCGCGCGGCAACGAGGAGGTGCGAGGCGCGATCGTCGAGGATCTCGACACGCTCCTCTTCCTCCTCGAGGCGGGATGCGGGTCGCTGCTGATGACGCCGGTGCGCGAGGAGAGCCCTGCCGCCGCCGACTTCGTGGCGCTCCGCATCGCCGGTGAAAAGGCGTGGCGGGCCGCGCTCGCCGCACGCGCGCTCGTCGAGGCGACGGGCCTCGCAGCATTCGCGAAGACGGCGGGCGCCGGCGCGTACGACGTGCTCGTTCCGGTCGGCGATGCTCCCGCCGACGGCGTTCACGTCCTCGGCGCGCTCTTCGTTCGCCTCCTCGCGCACGATGCCGCGCTCCATGGCGCAACGGTAGAGACGCTCGACGCACCGGTCGCGCCGTGGGCGGTCGCGCTTCCCGTCGCACCGGGAGGCTCGGCTCATGCGTCGATGCCCATGACTTGGGACGAGGCCGAGGACGAGACGCGCGCCTCGTCGCGCCTCGATCATGTCCTTGGGCACGTCCTTGGGCACCTGCGTGAGCGCATGGCGGCCGGAGCGATCGACGATCCGATGCGCGGCATGCTCGAGGCCAAGGTCGACTTCGGGCGTGCCGTCGCGGCCATCGAGACCATGATCGGCAGCTCGTTTGTGCGGGATCCACGCGCGCGCTAAGCTGCGCGCGTGCTGTCGTGGATACGCTGGATCGCGCCGTCGCTCGTGCCGGCGCTGCTGGTCCTCGCGGTCGTCTACTACAGCGATCGCCGGCGTGAGCCGCTGCCGCTCGTGCTCCTCGTGTTCGCGCTGGGTGGCCTCGGCAAGGGCGTGACCTACTACGCCGAGCTCCGCGCGTCGGCGTGGACGAGCCTCGACATGAGCGCCCAGGTCGCCGGCAACACCGGTTCGCTCCTCTTCTTGTTCGGCTTTGCTGCGCCGATGCGCGAGGCGTCGAAGGTGGCCGCGATGTGGCCGGCCTTCCGCTCGAAGCACTTCGACGAGCCGGTCGACGGTCTCGTCTACGCATCGGCCGCCGCGCTCGGCTTCGCGTGCATCGAGAACGCCATCACGCTGCGCGGAAATCCCATCGGATGGATCTGGATCGCGCGCACCGCCGTCGCGCTTCCGGCGCACGTCTTCTTCGCGTGCATGTGGGGCTATGCGCTCGGCCGCGTGAAGACCATCAAGCGCCCGGGACCACTGTTCCCGGTCATGTGGCTCCTCGCGACCGCTGCGCACGGGCTCTATTCGCACCTCGTCTACGGTCGCGGACCCGGCGCGCTGGTCGCCACGCTGCCGCTCCTCCTCGCGATGGCGATGGTGACGTTCTTCGCCGCCCGCGACCTCGACGCGCGAGGCGCGCGCTCCTCACGCAGCTCGATGCTGCTCGAGCGCGTCTCGTCGCTCTACATCTCGGGTCCGCCGAGCCTTCAGACGGTGCGCGACGTCCTTCGTCGCGAAGGCCAGCCGATCACGCTGCGATGGATCGTCCTGGGCGCGCTCGTCACGGTGGGAGCGATGACGGCGGGCCTCGTGGCATCGGTGGCGTTCGGTCACTGGGCGCACGTCGATTTCTCGGTGGTCGACGAGCATGACGTGACCACCACGGCGCCGGTCGCGCTGCTCGGGGCCGGCCTCCTCGTCGCCTTTCCGGTGAGCGGGTTCCTCATCGCGAAGGCCTCCAACCTGCCGACGCTGCTCGAGCCGGCATTGGCCTCGGGCCTCGCCATCCTCTTCATGCTCGTGCTGCTGGGGCTCGCTGCCCCCGTTGCCCTCGTGTTCGCGCTCGCGTTCTCGCCGATCGCGTGGGGATTGGCCTGCGCGGGAGCGTGGGTGGGCCGTCCGGCTCGGTAGCTCGGCCCGGTAGCCTTGACTTTCACGGGGTCCCCCGTAAAGTGCGCGGTCCCTAGCCCCCTTTCCCGGGCTTTTGTAGAGGATTTCCGCCGTGGCCAACCACCCGTCAGCCGAGAAGCGCAACCGTCAGCGTATCAAGCGCACCATCCGTAACCGCGCCGTGTCGAGCACGGTCCGTACGCTCGTCAAGAACGTCCGCACCGCCCTCCACGCGAAGGATGCCGCTGCTGCTGCCACCGCGCTGAAGATCGCGATTGTCGGTCTCGACAAGGCTGCGACGAAGGGCGTCCTTCATCCGAAGGCCGCGTCCCGCACGATTTCGCGCCTCTCCGCGCAGATCCACAAGCTCGGCGCCACCAAGTAGTCGGCCGGGCGCGCTGCCCATCCGGTGACGGCTCCCGACGCAACCACGGCCGACGCGGACAGGGACCGAGCGCATGCCGCGCGCGAGGCGCTCGTCGGCAAGACGATCGCGGGTCGCTACATCCTGCGCGGCCTCCTCGGGCATGGCGGCATGGGCGCGGTCTACGAGGCCGAGCACGTCGGCCTAGGCAAGCGCGCCGCCATCAAGTTCGTCGATCCGGAGTTCGCGACCGACGAGAAGGTCGTCGCGAGGTTCGCGCGCGAGGCGCGAGCCATGAGCGCCATCGAGAGCGCGCACATCGTGACCGTGTTCGACGCGGGCACCGAGGACGGGCGTCCGTACCTCGTGATGGAGCTGCTGCGCGGCGAGGACCTCGGCCAGCGATTGCGGCGACTCACGAGGATCCCTCTCGGCGAAGCGATGCACGTCATCGCGCAAGTGCTGAAGGGCCTTGCACGCGCGCATGCCGCGGGGATCGTCCATCGCGATCTCAAGCCGGACAACGTGTTCCTCGTGAAGGGCGACACCGATCCGCTGTTCGCGAAGATCGTCGACTTCGGGATCTCCAAGATCGAACGGCCCCGCGATACGACGAGCCCGCTCGCTCTCACCGGTCGCGGCACGGTGCTCGGCACGCCGTTCTACATGTCGCCGGAGCAGGCGCAGGCCTCGCCCGACGTGGACCGACGCACCGATCTCTACAGCGTCGGCGCGATCCTCTTCGAGTGCCTCACCGGGCGACCGCCGCACACCGGCGAGAGCTACGAGCAGGTCATCCTGTCGATCTGCATGCGCGACGCGCCGGAGGTTCGCGCCATCGAGCCGTCGGTGCCGGCGCCGATCTCGGCGTTCGTGGCGCGTGCGCTCGCGCGTGATCGCGCGAAGCGCTTCGCGTCGGCGGAGGCCATGCTCGCGGCGCTGCACGAGGTGGCGCCGGAGGAGCGCGCGCGCGTCCCGCTCGATCCCGTGGCCGAGCCGGTGGCGAAGCCGGTCGTGAACGCGCTCGACGCGACGATGATCGACGGCGGATCGCCGGTGCGTTCGTCGCGGCCCTCGATTCCCGAGGAGGGGAGCGGGGTGAGCGCGGCGACGCAGCTCGGGATGGGGTCGCTCGATGCCGTGAGTGGGGCGGCGGCTTTGCCGATTGGGGTGAAGGCGAGCGCGAAAGCGGACGCGAGCGCGGACGCGGACGCGGACGCGAGCGCGAAGGCGAAGGCGAAGGCGGGCGCGAAGGCGAAGGCGGACGCGCCGCGGGACAGCGGCGGCAAGCGGCCGAGCGGCGAGCGTGTGCGCGCGTCGTCGTCGTCGTCGTCGTCGTCGAAGGCGGCGGGCGGAAGGCCCATCGGCGTTGCGCTCGTGACGGCGGCGATTGCCACGCTCGCTGGTGTCGGCGTCACGTTCGGGGTGATCGCGACGCTCGACAAGAAGGCGCCCGTTGCACCCGCGATGACGACCACGTCGATGACCACGTCGATGACCGCGGCGGCGAGCTCCTCGGCCGAACGCGTGGTGCCGTCCGCAGCGCTTTCCACGACGACGTCCGCGATGCCCTCGACGGCGCCGTCTGCCGCGACATCTGCGGCTTCCGCGTCGCCGTCGAGTGCGCCGCCCTCGACCGCGTCCGCGAAGCCGGGTACGCCTTCGACGACCGTACGGAGCGGCACCGGGAACACGCACCCGGTGCCGAGGCCGACCTCGACGAAGCCCCTCGACATCCAGCGCGACCTCCCTTGACCCTGCTCCCCATGCGAATCGCCCGAGTGCTGGCGATGGTGACGGCGTTCCTCGTCGTGGCGCCGACGGCGCACGCCGACGAAGCGGCCGCGCGCGCGCATTTCCGGAAGGGCGTCGACCTCTATGATCGCAAGCAGTACGCAGCGGCGCTCGAGTCGTTCCGCGCCGCGTATGCCGAGAAGCCTTCGGCGGGCATCAAGCAGAACATCGGCCTGAGCCTCAAGGGCCTCGGGCAACCGATCGATGCCGCGACGGCGTTCGATGAGGCGTTGGATGAAGGCGAGGGGACGCTCAAGCCGGAAGTACGTGCGGCCATGGAGCAGGAGCTCGCCGCGCTCTCGAAGGTGGTCGCGACGGTGCGGCTCAAGGTGATCTCCGCCGCCGACAAGCAGCCGATCGAGAACGTCGTGGTCACGGTCGACGGCAAC
>JAXDMI010000352.1:0-18402 GCA_034666145.1 Myxococcales bacterium
GCGAGCCCTTCGGGACGAAGACATCGACGTCGGCGATGCCGATGCGCACGCGGATGGAGCCGTCGGGAAGGCGCTCCGAGACCTCGACCTGATCGAGATCGGTCGATTCGCGGTTGTCGATCGAGGACCAGAGGAGCTGGCGATCGTCGCGGACATCCGCGGGATCGCGCGTCGGTGCGTGCACGCCCGCGGCATCACGCGCTTCGGCCGCGAAATTCACGACGAACCCCTCTTGCGTCGCCACCTGCTTCGCGACGGCGACGAGGTCGATGTGCTGCGGAGGGCGGCGGTCGTGCTCGTTCATGGACTCCTCTTCTATCCCGTCCGGGCCTCTCGCGCAGCCCGCAGCGGTCGTGGCAGGATGCCCCGGTGAAGCACTTCATCAACGACCGGAACGACATCGTCACCGAGGCCCTCGATGCAGCGGTGCTGCTCGGCGAAGGAAAGGTCGCGCGTCTCGACGGGTATCCGGCGATCAAGGTGCTGGTCCGGACCGATGCCGATCGCTCGCACGTCGCGCTCGTGTCGGGAGGCGGAGCCGGTCACGAGCCGGCGCACGCGGGGTTCGTCGGTGCGGGCATGCTGACGGCGGCCGTGTGCGGGGAGATCTTCGCGTCGCCGAGCGTCGATGCGGTGCTGGCCGGCATCCTCGCGGTGACGGGTGATGCGGGCTGTCTCCTGATCGTGAAGAACTACACCGGCGATCGTCTGAACTTCGGTCTCGCGGCCGAGCGCGCGCGAGCGCTGGGCGTGAAGGTCGAGATGGTCGTGGTGGGCGACGACATCGCGATCGCGGATGCGACGCGACCGCGCGGGCTCGCGGGGACGTTGTTCGTGCACAAGGTCGCGGGCCATGTCGCGCGCTCGGGAGGCTCGCTGCGCGACGTGAAGGAGGCGGCGGAGCGCGTCGCGACCAACGTACGATCGCTCGGTATTTCCCTGTCTTCGTGCACGATCCCGGGGCAGCCCGCAGAGGCACGTCTCGGTGCCGACGAGGTCGAGCTCGGCCTCGGCATCCATGGTGAGCCGGGCGCGGAGAAGATCGCGTATCGCCCGATCGCGGAGCTCGCGACGACGATGGCGAAGCGACTCGACGCGGCCGTCGGCGAGACGAAGCTGCCGCTCGCGGTGCTCGTGAACGACCTCGGCGGTGTGCCGCCCATCGAGATGGCGGTGGCCACGCGCGCGCTGCTGTCGGCGCTCACAGGCGAGGTCGCGCTCGTCTTCGGTCCGGATCGGCTGATGACGTCCCTCGACATGAAGGGCCTGTCGGTCTCGGTGCTGCCGGTCGACGAGGCGCTGCAGCGGGCGCTGCTCTCGGACGTCGAGCCACGCGCGTGGTCGAGAGGTCGCGCGGTCGCGAAGGTGGCGCCGCTGCCGCTCGCGCGTGCGCTGCAGCCGACGGCGTATGTGGCGTCGACGCATCCGGGATCGCGTCAGGTCGTGGAGACGACGTGCCGCACGCTCCTCGCGCTGGAGGCGGAGCTCAACGCGCTCGACGCGAAGGTGGGCGACGGCGACACGGGCTCGACGTTCGCCACGGCATCGCGAGCGATCCTCGCGGACCTCGATCGCCTGCCGTTCGGCGAGCCGGCGCTCCTGTGCGCGAGCGTCGCCGATCGCCTGTCGACGGTGATGGGCGGCTCGAGCGGGATCCTGCTTTCGATCGGCGTCGCGGCGATGGGCGCGGCGATGAAGGACGCAGCTTCGAAGAATGCGGCAGCGCCCGATCTCCTCGATTGGGCGAGAGCGCTGCACGAGGGCGTTCGGCGCATCCAGCAATACGGCGGCGCGGCGCCGGGCGACCGCACGATGCTCGACGCGCTCTTCCCGGCAGCGAAGGCGCTCGAAGCCGGGGCGGGCCTGGCGGCGGCCGCCCAGGCGGCGACGCGAGGCGCCGAGCTCACGGCGTCGATGACGACCGCGCGTGCGGGCCGCTCGAGCTACGTCCCGTCGGAGTCGCTCCGCGGCGTCGCGGATCCGGGCGCGGCAGCGATGGCCGCAGTATTCGAGGCGATCGCGCGCGCGGGGTGAACGCACAACCCGCTCTCGCTCCCGCTCACTTCGAGCCTCCGCCGACTCCCCACGCGCGCAATGCCGCGGCCGTCGCCGCGTCCGGCGCCTTCGGATGCACCGGCAGCGCATACGCGCGCCGCGCCTCACCGCTCGCGTCCGGAGGTGTCGCGACCGCTCCCGGGCCGCCGACCGTGCCGGCTCCGCCACCCGCGCCCGTCGTCGACGCCGGCACGGGCGACGGCGCTGCTCGACTCAGCTCCTCGAACACCAGCGCGTGCAGCATCTCCGCGGCGAGCGGATGCGTCGCGCGGACATCGCTCACGCAGTCCGCCTCGAGCGACAGGTTGCACAGCTTCGCCTCGCGATCCCTCGTGCCCGACAGCACGAAGCCCGACCAGCGCGCCGAGAACCGCGACGTCGTCGTCGCGATGCGCGGTCGCTCCGGGCCTTGCGGTCCACGCTGCGCGAGCGTCCACAAGCTCTCGCCTCGCAGCTGCGGCGGCGGTGAGAGCGCCAGCGCCTCGAGCACCGTGCGCGCCAGATCGACGCTCGACGTCGGCGACGATACCCGCGCTCGGATCGGAGCGCCGGGCGCGCGCACGATCAGCGGCACCGCGAGCGCGCCTTCGTCGAGCGAGTCCTCCTCGAGGAACGGCGCATGTGCCGCCGTGTCGATGCCCACGTCGCCCGTCACGATCCACGTCGTATCCGCCTCGCGGCCGATGCTCCTCACGTGGGCGATCAGCTTGCCCAGCGCGGCATCGTGCGCGAGCACCGCCTTCGCGTGCAGCGCGAACGCACGCTCGCGATCGGCGTCCGTGAACAGCTTGCTCGCGCCCGACCTCCGCACCTTCGCCAGCATCTCGCCGGCATGCTTCGCATCGAGGCTGCCCGTGTAGCCCGCCGGCGCGAGGTCCTTCTCGTCGCCGGTCACCACGTCCCACGGCGGATGGCCGCCGCGCGCGTGCACCACCACGAGGAAGCGATCGTCCTTGTGACCGTCGAGCCAGTGCTCGACGTCCTCGAACACCGCGGTGGCAGGCGCTTCATCGACGGGCGATCGCGCAGCGAACGTCTCCCACCCGCGCGTGAAGCCGTACGCGCTGCCGGTCGTGGGGTTTGCCGTGAACATCGCCGTCACCACGCCCGCCTGACGCGCAGCCTCGGCGATCGTCACACCGGTCGTTCCCAGCACTGCCTCGGGCTCGGACACGCCGTGCACGCGCGGAGGCAGACCCGTGAGCATCGACGCGAGCGCGCCGCTCGCGAAGCTCGTCGACGCACGATGCGATTCGAACACCGTGCCCGCGGTCGCGAGCTGCGCGAGCTCGGTGGTCGCGGTGGTGCCTCCATAAGGAGAGAGCGACTTCGGCGCCATCGAGCCGAGCACCACCATGATCACGCCGCGTGCCTCGGGCGCCTTCAGCGTCTCCGCCGCGTGCACCGCGACGACGCGCGGCTCGGCAAACACGATGCGCGCGCCCTTGGTGCTCGTCTTCGCGACCAGCTCCACGGCCGCGAGCGTGCCGACGTCACCGAGCGGAAGCGAGATGGGCTGCCACGGCGGCGCGCCCTCGCCACCGAGACGGAAGCTTCCGACGACGCGCGGCTCCGCGCGATCGACCAGCACGCGCACCTCGGCTTCGGCCTCGCCGCCGCTCACGCCGATCTGGCCCTCCAGCATCGCGCCGTTCGGAACGAACGCTCCACATCGCACCGAGCCCGCGGCACGCAACGACACGCCGCGACGCGCGACGCCGCCGATGGTCACGGTCGTCAGCGCGTCGTTTCTCGTGGGCGCGGAGTACGGCGCGTCGCCGTCGGAGGGGCCCACGCGGATCCAGTCGATCTCGGCGAGGTTGTCACGCGTCGCCTTCGCTCCGCCGACCAGCCGCACGAGCAGCTCGTTCGCGCCTCGCGCGATCGACGCATTCGCGGCGTGCACCGAGACCACCTTGGCCTCGCCTTTGACGAGCGGCATCACACCGATCGGCTTGCCGTTGAGATACACCGATGCGCTCCTCGCAGCGCCGCCCCGCACGCGCGCCTCGACGACGACGCCGCCTTCCGGCTTGCTCTCGACGGGGGACACGAACGACAGCTCGAGCGATCGCTCGTGCATGCTCGCCCACGACGCACCCTCGTGCTCGCGCACCTCGACGTCGGGAGCCTGGAGCTTCGTGCCGCTCATGCGCGGGCGCATCGTCGCGTCGCCGAGATCGAGCAGCACACCGCGATGCGAGAGCGTGCAGCCATCGAAGCCCGACACGAAATCGATGACGGTCGCAGACGCTCTCGCCGCGGTCTTGTCGCCCGCACCCGGTGCACCGCTTGCCGCGAGCGAGACCGCCGCGTTGCTCGTGGGCGTCGGACCGTCGCCACCGCGCGAGCACGCGAGCGCGGGAAGCACCGAGAGCGCCCCGAGCGCGAAGACATGGAGAGGTGCGAGACGCACGGGCCGCTCTTACCGCGGCGCGGCCGGGACGCAAACCCCGGCGGGCCGGTCAGAACTTGATGTGAGCGACGTGGCCCGCGCGGACCTCGACGGCGCGATGCTGATCGCCCTCGACGCCGCTGATGCGCACGTCGTGGACGCCGTCCCAGAGCGGGAGCGTTGCGCCGCCGCGACCGCGCTCGGTGCCGTCCACGAGGATGACCGCATCGCCGGGCGCCGAGATCTCGAGGAGACCGTGGCCTGCTGCGACGTCGTCTTCCGCGACGGTGCTCGTGTATGTCGTAGCTTCGCTCTTCGCCGCCGTCGTGTGCGCGGGCGGTGCGGGGGGAGCCTCGACCTGCTTCGGCGAGGTGATCGCGCCCGAGAAGTGGAGCACCGCCCATGCGACGACTCCGCCGGCCGCAACGAACGCGATCATGGGCCAGGTCTTGGTCTTCGACGGAACGCCTGCGCGGTCTTCGTCGCGCGTCGTCACCGCGGTGAGCGGCGTCTTCATCGCGCGGCTCTCGCTGGGGAGCATCGCTCCGGAGGCTTCGTCGATCGGGATCGACCGCTCGGCATTCTCGGACTCCGCGCTCTCGAGGTCGGCGGCCTCGCGCTCGGCATAGGTGGTGTCGTCGATGATCGTGGCCTCGGCCATGGCGAGGATCTGATCGTGCGGCGGCGTTCCCTCGTGCTCGTACGGCTCGTACGGCTCGGGCGGCGGCGACGTGCGCGGGCGGAGCGTGGACGGCTCGACCATCAACGCGCGATCGAGAGGAAGGCCGAGCGGCGCCGGTTCGGGGGATCGGAACGCAATCTCACGCATCACCGCGTCTTCGAGCGATGCGCCGGCGCCTTCGCCGTCCGCACGATTCACGCTGCCCGGCTCGGGGCTCTCGCAGAGACCGAGGCCGCTGTCGCCGCTGCATGCGCCCGCGACGGGCATCTTCGCGATGCCGTCCGCGCCGGCCGGAACCGGCTCGGGCGTCGCCGTGCGCGGGCCGAAGGCGGCGCGCGAGTCGGTGAGCGCAGCGAGGCGCGCCACCTCGGGAGCGAGGATGTCCTCGCCCATGTCGTCCTCGATGGCGGTCACGATCCCGCGCGCGGCGAGGTCGCACACGATGTCTTCGACGAGCGACGCGGAGCACGTCCCTTCGAGGATGAGCGAGCGCGGCGACGTCCCGGCGGCGATCCGCAGCGCGATCTTCTTCGCCTGCTCGGGCATCGCGCGCAGGTAGTCGTCGAGCATCTCCGGATCGAGGTTCACGTGGCTGGCGCGCACCGTGCCGGCACCCGTCAGGATGGCGGTGGCGGCGCGCGCTCGCGCGATGGGCTTTGCGAGCTGCGCGGCGAGGTTGCCGTCGAGCTGCGCCTCGATCGCGGTCGTCGATGTCGTCACCGTGAAGCGCCCCGCACCGACGCCGAGCATCGCGCCGATGGCGCGCGCGCCTTCGAGGAACGTGCCGTCGCCGGAGGTGCGCGTCGCGCGGTGGGGAGCGCCGTCGCGGATCTCCACCTCGTAGTTGAACGATGCGTCGCGGATGGTGACGCGTGCTTCGGGGCGCGTCGCGCAGACGATCTCGAGGAGCGTGCGCGTGCTGATGCCGTCCATGCGCCCTCGGACCTCGCCGTCCTCGCGGAGGCGGGTCTCGACGCGCGAACGCGGACGGAGCGCTTCGCGAACACGCGCAACGATGGCGCGCGTGTCGGTCTCCTTGCGGATGTAACCGGCAGCGCCGGCGCCGAGCTCGCGGACGCGCTGCAGCAGGTCTTCCTTCCACGAGAGGAGGATGACCGGCACGTCGTGCAACGCGACGTCACGACGAAGCGTGCGGCAAAGCGAGAAGCCGTCGAGCTCCGGCATCATGATGTCGCAGATGAGCAGGTCCGGCGTCGTGCGATACGCGAGCTCGAGCGCCTGCTTGCCGTCGAAGGCCTCGTGGACGATGCAGCCCGACGTCTTGAGGAGGTCGGCGAGGAACCACACCACGGCGGGATCGTCGTCGGCGATGAGCACGCGACGGCCGGTGAGCTTCACCTCGGTGGCGGGGCCGCGCAGCCGAACGCGCGCGCGATCGCCGAAGGCTGCATCCTGCACGTGTGTGGCAGACGAAGGCTTGCCGATGACGGCGACGCGCGGAATCGAGGCCGCGCGCGCTTCGAGGGCCTTTTCGCAGGCATTTCGTAGGCTGTTCTTCGACGTCGGCTTCGCGAGCGTCTTGGCGACGCCCATGGCGACGTAGCGCGCCGACTCACCAGGCTCGAGGAAGCTACCGACGACGACGATGGGCGCGCCCTCCGTGAGCGGGTCGTCCATGAGCGCCTCGACGAGCTCGATCGCGTAGTCGAGGTCGCCGTCGAGCACGACGAGGTCGGGCTCGGTGGTGCGTGCGAGGTCGAAGGCGGCCTGCGCGTCCGGCGTGCTCTCGCATGCGAAGGTCACGTGCTGCGTCGATCCGTCGGCGGAGTCGCTCGCGCGCGGCGGGTCGTCGAGGAGCGCCTCGGCGATGTGCGCGGAGCCGACCACCAGAGCGGAATACGTCGGCTCGGCGGACTTGGCGACCGGCTCGATGCGCGAGACACGAGCATCGCCGTCGCCCCAGGCGAGGGCCGGGAGGTCCTCGAGCACCTGATCGATGGCGTCGAGGTCGACGAGCTCGAAGGGCACGTCGATGTCGGTGCGGTCGATGGTGCCCAGCGCCTCGGCGATGGCGCGGTCCATCGCGTCGAACTTCATCAACTTCGCGGCCGACGAGAGCGCGTGCATCTTGCGGCGCAGCTCCTCGCGACGGGCAATGTCCTCGGGAGCCTCGCGCACCTTGGCGCTGCTCGCGCGGAGGTCCTGCACCTTGCGGCCGAGGCCGGCGACGAAGTCGGCCCGTGCCCCGCCGAGCCTCAGGCCCGTGCCCGGAGCGGTCGCGGAGGTAGACGAGGAGGTCGGAAGGCCGCGCGAAGCTTCGGTTGCCATCGTTCTCGGGCCTAGCATCCTCGGGATCAGAGGGCCTAGTTTGTGGCGGATGACGACGGACGCCTCAGCCGACCTCCGCTTCCGCACCGCCACGCGAGACGACCTCGATCGCGTCCTCGAGATCCACCTTCCGTCGTTCCCCGACGAGCGCACCGTCGAACAACGGACCCGTAATTTCACGGCGAATCCGTTCGGAACCCTCGACGACCTCGTGATCGCGGAGCGGGCCGGGGTGATCGTCGCGCAGGCCTATCTCTTCCCGCTGGAGGCCTGGTTCGGAGGCCGCGCCGTTCGCTTCGGCGCCGTCGCGTCGCTCGGCGTCGCGCCGGAGCTCCGCGGTCGAGGAATCGGGAGGGCGCTCCTCCAGCACCTCCATGTCGCGTCGGACGTCCGCGGCGACGCTCTGACGATGCTCTACGCTTTCCGTCAGGGCTTCTATGCGCGCCTCGGATATGGCACGACAAGCTCGCGGCGGCGCCTCTCGATCGACCCCGCTTCGATGCCCGCATCGTGGCGTGCGCTCGCCCGCGGTCGCGTGCGCAGGGCGAGCGGCACCGACAAGGAAGGCATGCGCAGCGCCTACGCGAGGAGCGCAGCGCGAACGAGCGGCTGGCTCACCCGCAGCGACGTGCTGTGGGATCGCCGGCTCGCGCGCGAGCGAAGGCAGTTCTTCGTCGCCGATCGTCCCGCGAGCGAAGGCGGCGGAAGCGTCGCGGGATATGTCGCGTTCGAGCTCGTGCAGAGCGAGGAGCACGCCGCCACGAAGCTCGTGGTGGACGAGGTCGTCGCCGATGACGACGTCTCGCGTCTGGCACTGCTCGGCTCGCTCGCTGCGCTCCGCGATCAGGTGGTGGCGATCGAGCTCGAGGTCGACGACCGCGATCCGCTCGAGCATGCGCTCGTCGACTCGGACGGCCGGCGCCACGGCACGCACAGCGTCGAGCACGACCTCGGCACCATCGTCGGCGGACCCATGGTGCGGATCGAGGACGTCCCGCGCGCCATCGAGGCGCGCGGCTACGCGGCGGACGGTGCGCTCGACATCGTGGTGCATGCCGGCGAGGGCGAGACGAACGGCGCCGGCGAGGAGATCGCGGTGTCGGTCCGCGTCGCCGGCGGACGCGCGGAGGTGTCGGCCGCGCGTGGCGCAGCAGCCGCGTTGCGAACGACGCGCGCGGCACTGTCGAGCCTTCTCTACGGCGGGCTGCGGGCCTCCGATGCGGCACGGCTGGGCCTCGCCGACGCAGACGCGCGAACGCTGGCGCGCGCCGATGCCGTCTTCGCGATGGCACCGGTCGCGCCCATCGACGCTTTCTGAGGATCGCTCTTTGCCCTCTTTCGACGTGCTCTCCGCGCTCGCGAAGCGCTAGAGTCCGCCTCTTCACCGGCTCTCATGCAGCGCGAACCGAACCCCCCGTCGGGACACGATCCGCGACTCGATCCGCGTCACGACGCGGGTCACGAGCCGCAGGAAGAAGACGCCGCGGCCTCGACCTTCGTCGAGCGGCTCGGCACGGTGGTGGGCGGCGGAGTCCTCGCGGCGGCCGCGTCGTCGTTGCCGGCGGAGCTTCGCATCGGCGACGGCGGATCGATCATCCGCGCCATCGAGCAGTGGCTCGCGCTCGCCGCGCTGCTGACCCCGCTCGCCATCCTCCTCGTCGCGGTGCTGCGTCGCGGAAGGACCGGGCTCTACATCCTCGCCGGTCATCGCGGTCCGTTGTTCGCAGCCGCTGCGCTCTGGTGGGCCGTGCTCGAGCTCGGCGTGCTCTCGGTGTTCGGCGCCGTGCTGCGCGCGAAGACGCACCACCATGGTCTCGCCGGCGTGACGTTCGCGATCCTCGCGCTCGTGTCGGGCCTCGTCATCGCGATGCTCGCGGTGCGTGGGGTCCGCATGCTCTTGCGGATGCCGTCGGCCGGTCATCGTGTCGCGCTGATGGTAGTGGCTGGGGCGGCGTTCCTCGTCGTCGCGCTCATCGGCATGCGCACGTCGCGCGCCCCGGGCCTCCACACCGCGGCCGCGATGGTAGACACGCTCGCGCTCGTGGTGTCGGGCGCGATCGCGTCGACGCGCGCGATGGCGCGCTGGCGTCCGCTTGCGGTGGGCGGCGTGCCGATGGCGGCGTTCATCCTGCTCCTCGGCTTCGCCTGCGTGCGCGCAGAGCCGGATCTGAAGGAGGTCCTCGCGGAGGGCGCGCCGGTGCAAGCCTGGGTTCTGGGCTTCTTCTAGAGCGTCGCCCCTTCGTGGAGCCGTCGTGAGCGTTCGTGAGCCTCCGTGTGCCTTCGGAGATGTGACGTCGTTGACGCGACGCCGCGTCGGCTTACATTGGGCCGACCCCTGATGGCCCGGATCGCGCGCGTCGCCTCTCTCGTCGTCGCGACGCTCGTCCTCGGCATCGCGTCCGCTCCGGCGCGCTCGGCCTCTGCGCAGGAGCCGACACCGACGCCGAGGCAGCCCACGGTCGCGCCGCCGCAAGCGACGCCACCGACGCTGTCACCGAGCGCAGCGCCACAGCCGGGCAAGCCGGCGGGGCAAGGCATCGCGGTGCTCGCGATCGGTCCCGCGCGCGACGAGGCGTTCGCGCTCGCTCGCGCGATCTACGGCAGCCGTCTTCGACCGATCTCGCTCGACGAGATCCGCGCGCGCGTGCTCGCCGGTGCGCCGCCGCCGCCCAACGCATCCCGCGAGCTGCGCGAGCTCGCCGAGGTCCGCGCGGGGATCACGGGCGAGGACGCCGCGGGTCGCCGCCTCCTGACCGGCCTCGCGCAGCAGGTCGGTGCGGAAGCCCTCCTGGTCGTCAAGGTGGAGCGCGCGCCTCTTCCTCCTGCGCCGCCGGCCGGACCGCCTGCCGCCGGCGAGGATGCGGGCGCAAGCGCGGACGCCGGGAATGCGGCGCCTGCGACGACGGTCGTGGCACGGTTGTTCCTCACCGATTCCGGAGACTTCGACGCGGCGCGCTATGCCCCCGAGCCTGGGCTCGAGGGCGCGGCGGCGTGGAAATCGACCGTCACGTCGCTCGAGGCGCGTTTTCCATCACCATCCCGCGTGGTTGGGCCGAACGCGGCGCTCGCGCCCGGGCCGGTCAAGCTCAAGCCGGAAGACGAGAAATCCTCGCCATTCTACGCATCTGGCTGGTTCTGGGGCGCCCTGGGCGCCGCGGCGCTGGTCGGCGGCGCCTTTTACTTCGCGACCCGCGACACGGGCTCCGACGCGATCCATCTTCAGTTGAAGGTGCCTCGTTGACCTCGATGTCCCCCGCCTGCCCAAAACCGCGCGCACCGCGATTCCTGCGATTCCTGCGCGGCTCGTCCGGCATCGAATCCCCCACGATGCCGGTGTCTGTTCGCGCCGTTCGGACGCTGTTTTCTGCGCTGTTGGCGCTCGTCATGCTCCTCGCATCGACGACGGGCCGCGCGCAGGAGCTCCGCGAGCTCCCCTCGGATCAGAGCCGCCAGAACGGCATCACGGCGGGCATGACGGTCGCCCCGAAGCTCTCCGACACGCCCATCGCCACGCCGCGCGACGTGCCGCTCGTCTCGCCGAGCGAGGTCACCATCCCGCGCGTCCCGTCGACGTACATCACGCGTGATCTCGGCTGGTTGAAGCTGTCGTTCCCGAACGTCGCCACCGAGCGCGTCGCGTCGCTCCTCCACGATGCCGACGCCATCAAGGGCCAGCTCACCGAGCTGCTCGGGCAGCCGGTGCTCGATCACATCGAGGTCCGCATCACGCCGAGCTTCGAGGACATGCGCATGCTCGCGCCGGTTGGCGCGCCGCCGCCGTCGTACGCGAGCGGCGTCGCGTATCCGAAGCTCCATCTCGTCCTCATCAGCATGCTCGCTCCGCGCGGTGCGGACGCCACCAACCTCGACGAGGTCTTCCGTCACGAGCTCGCGCACATCGCGCTCGAAGATGCCGTCCTCGGGCAGCACGTCCCCGCGTGGTTCAACGAGGGCCTCGCGGTGGGCTTCGCGGCCGAGAACAGCTTCGATCGCCAGAAGGTGCTCGGCACCGCCACCATCAACGGCACGCTGCTGCCGCTCGCCGATCTCGATCGCGGTTTTCCCGCCGATCACAACGACGTGAACATCGCCTACGCCGAGAGCGTCAGCTTCCTCTCGTTCCTCCAGTCGCGCAGCGATCGCCTACGTTTCGCATCGACCGTCCAGCGCGTGCGCGAAGGTCAGCCGTTCGATCGCGCGCTCGGCGACGCGTACGGCAGCGACCTCCGCAAGCTCGAGTTCCAGTGGCGCAGCGAAGTCGAGCGCCGCTACTCGCTCATCCCCGTGCTCGCGGGCGGCGGCATCCTCTGGGTCGGCGTCATTGGTGCGCTCGGCTGGGGCTTCGTGAAGAAGCGCCGTCGCGCCCGCGCCATCCTCGCCAAGTGGGCGGAGGAGGAGGCCATCGAAGATGCGCTCCTCGCGCAACGCGCGCGCGAAGCGGCGGAAGCCGCCGACGTCTCGGACGTCGACCTCGTTCGCCTCAGCATGCGCGGTCGCCCGGCCGCGAAGGTCGAGCACGACGGCAACTGGCACACCCTCCACTAGACCGCCGAGCACGCGTCACTTCGGAAGCGTCACTTCGGAAGCGGAGGCGGACGATGCGGGGTGGTGACCGCCTCGATCTCGTCGTCGCCCACCACCTCGCCGGGCAGCGACTGCGGTATCGGTTCGTCGGGCCAACCGCCCTCCGGCGAAGCGTCGGGATCGATCGCGCTGAGATCGACCTGCGGCATCCCTTCGAAGCCGTCGAGCGGCGGGCTCGAGAGCGGTCGCGGAGCGGTCGACTGCGCCGGCACGACGAGATGCACCTTGCGCGCGAACGCGTCGAGCGCGGCCAGCAGTGCTTCGGGCGACGTCTTCGCGAGCACGTTTTCCCAGCCACGCGCCGCGATGACGCCGGCGGGCGACGCATCGCCCGAGCCATGAATCCCGCGGATCCATGCGATCACGTCGTCCTTCGTGAGCGTGTCGGCGACCGCGTCGGTGCCCTTGGTCTTCCCACCACGGCCCTCGACGTTCTCGAGGAACCACTTGTCGTCGATGAGATGCATCGCGCGCGCGGTGGCGAGCGCCTTCTGCACGGCGGCGTTCGGCAGCGCGGAGCCCCGCCAGAAACCCCACCACTCGTCGAGCGGCGCGTAATCGATGAGCGTCTCGGGGACGATGCCGTTCTCGAACATGGTGGCGTCGAGGTCGCCGGCCTCGAGGGCATCGAGCACGACCGCCTTCACGCGCTCGTCGTCGTCACGGAGCGCCGCCTTGAGGCCGCGGATCCGCCAACCGGCCATGATCGGTCCGCGGACCTCGCGCGGAAGATGCACGAAGATGCGATCGGTCGCTGCTGTCCCGTCGCCCTGACGCGGGAAGTAGAAGTGCAGAAATGCTTCGGCGTTCCGGACGCGGCCCTCGGGCGTCCGACGATGCTTCTCGATCTCGAGACAGAATGCCGATAGCGCCAACGCGCGATCGTTCCGCGGCTTCATGCCGCCATCGTACTTCCACTATCCGTTCCGGGACGCCTTTTCCGACGCGTTTTCCCCGGAACGCCGCGCTGCCGCGGTCGTCAGCGCGGCAGGACGGTAGGGCAGCCGGTGATGATCCGGACGTCGAGGACGTCGCCGGAGAGCACCTTCTTGCACGAGTCGCCGAGCAGCGTGACGGTCTGCCCGTCGATCTTCCATCCGTTGACCGGGTCGGCGGGAACCACGACCTCGTCGAAGTAGACGTTGACCTGGTTTGCTTGGGCGGGCGCCATGGTGAGCGTGAACTCGCACGTCGCGACGATCTGCGCGGCGATCTTCTTGAGCGCCGTGAGCAGCACGGGGGAGTTCGTCGAGTCGATGCGGTAGTACTTCGGCGACGTCGGCAGCGCGGTTCCACCGGCGACGGCGAGCTGATCGAGCAGGTTCGCGTAGACGGGGTTGCTCGTTCCGGGCAGACCAATCACGTACACGGGAATGCCCGCGGCCTTGAGCGCCGCGACCGCGCTCTGGGTGGGCGCGCTGTCGAGACACGACTCCTGGGCGCCGCCGGTGCTCGGATCGCAGCAGCTCGGCCCACCCGGCTGACACGATGACGGCGTGGACTCGATGTTCGGCTGACAGAGATCGGAGTTGCACCCAGCGGCCCCGTTGCAGTTCGGTCCGCCGTCGGTGGCGAGGATGACGAACGTCTTGCCCTTCGCAGTGCGCAGGGTCTGCAGCACGTTGCGCAGCGCTTCCGCGGTCGGCGTG
Organism: Myxococcales bacterium; assembly: GCA_034666145.1. Lineage (GTDB taxonomy): Bacteria > Myxococcota_A > Polyangia > Polyangiales > Polyangiaceae > Labilithrix. The sequence goes on from JAXDMI010000352.1 coordinate 13,655, forward strand.
CCTCCGCTCGGAGCGCTCTGCGTTGCGGTCAGGAGCTTCTTCGTCGTCGGTCCGTCTTGCGCGCCGGGGGGATCACCGGGGCTGATGGGAAGGACCTCACGAGGCGGCGAGCACGTCGTATCGTCGAATCCCGGAAAGAGCGTGGCTCCGAAGTTCGCGCGAGGTCCGAGGCCGCGGAGGATCTGCGCGACGACCTTGCGAACGGCGCCCCACTTGTCGCTCTCGGCCATGCTCCCCGAGCGATCGAGGACGAAGTACATGTTCGGCGGGTCGCTGAAGAGCGGAGTGTCGACGCAATCGCAGAAGGTGCCGTCGTCCTTCTGTCCGCATCCCGGAGGCTTGGTGCTGCCGGCGTCGCCCAGGAAGCCGGCGCCGCCCGCGGCCGAGCCGGGCGTGTACGTCGAGTCACCGGCGGGTGGAGGCTTCTGGCTTCCGCATCCGGCGACCAGCGCCATCGCCGCCGCGAACGCCGTGACCGCGCTCTTCACGCCTGTTCGCATGCGTGGTCCCCTGTCGTTCGCATTCTCCGCCACTCGGAAAAAACTAGCAGATCGCCCCGCGCGGGCGACATAACGGATCAAACGGAAACAGAATCGTCCCTCGCCGCGTCATCATCGACGAGCATGCTCGCGTTTCTTCGAGAGCTCCGCCGTGCCCTCCTCCCCGCACATGTCGCGCCTTCGCTCTTTCCTCGTGGCGTTCGTGTGCTTGCTCTACGTCGCTTCGTGGCCGGGCAGCGTGACGCGGCCGCTCGTCATCGAGCTGACGGCCGCACCGTTGCCCGACGACATCGGGGATCGTGACGGCGTCCTCGACGTCGTCGTCACAATTGCTGAGGGCGACAAGCTCCCGCTGGCGAACGCCAAGGTGCGCGCGTTTGCCATCCTCGACGGCCGCGCTCACGACGCCGGCGAAGCGACCACCGACGCCAGCGGCCGCGCGACGCTGAAGCGGCTGCCGCACGCCGAGCACTGGATCGTCGCCGAGTCCGCAGGCCACGCGCGCGCCTCGCAGATGGTGGTGATCGTCGCCGGTCCGCGCCGTCTCGATCTCGAGCTGGGCGCCGAGCACGAGCTCGACGTCGAAGTGAAGACCGAGCAGGGCGCAGCGATCGCGTCCGCCGAGATCGAGGTACGCGGCTCCGATCCCTTCCCGGTCGGCGCGCGCACCGACGCGCGAGGACGCGCCAGCATCGGTCGCCTCGGCGAAGGACCGTATTCCGTCACCGTGCGCGCGGTCGGCTTCGAGGAGGTGACGCGCCGGCGCGTCGCCGAAGGTCCGACCTGCATCGTGACGCTCGGTCGTCAGGGCGCCCTGCTCGTGAAGGTCACCGGCGAGAACGGCGAGCCGGTGCCGAGCGCGCGCGTCCTCGTCGCGTCGCCGTCGCTGTGGCCCGCGCGCGTCGCCGAGACGACCGCTGACGGAAGCGTCCGCATCGGTGGCATCGACCCGGGCAGCTATGCGCTGCGGTCCGTGCAAGGTGCACGCGTTTCACCGATCGAGGTCGGTGTCTCCGTGGCGCGAGGCGAAGAGAAGGTCGTCGAGCTGCGGCTCGCGCCCGGCGTCATGATCGCGGCTCACGTCGTGGACGCGCTCGAGGACGAAGGCATCGCGCGGGCGCGCGTGACACTGGCCGAAGGCGGCCTCTCGCCGTTCCCGATCGAGGGGCTCACCGACAAGCAGGGCCGCGTGGTGCTCGGTCCGATCGCGCAAGGCTCGGCGTCGCTCGCCGTGCGCGCGGAGGGCTTCGTCGCGAAGGGCGCGGTGCGTATCGACGATCCCGCGCCCGCCGAGGTGAAGATCGCGCTCGTCAAAGGCGGCGCGCTCATCGGTCGCATCGTCGACTCGCGCGGATACGCCGTCGACGGCGCGACCATCCGCGTGGTGGGCACCGATCTCGAAGGCATGCCGATCGACGAGGATCCCCAGCGCGCATCCTTCAGCGATGCGCACTTCGCGTCGGCCCTGGCCGGACCGCGGCCGCTCGTTCCCGCGGGCGAGCTCGGCGTGATGCCGGGACCGGTCCCGTCCATCCCCCATGGTCCTGCAGCGGGGCTCGCGCTCGCCGGAGCCGCGCTCGGCATTCGCGCGCCCGACGGCGAGCCGTGGGTGTCGGGACGCGACGGCAGGTTCAAGGCATCGCCGATTCCTCCCGGCCGCGTGCGCGCGCTCGTGCGCCATCCGCAGTACGTCGAGGCCATGAGCGAGGTGGTCGCGCTGCTCTCGGAGAAGGAGGCCACGGTCGACATCGTCCTCTCGCGCGGCGGCACGCTCGAAGGCCGCGTGGTCGACGTGCGCGGTCGTCCGGTGCCCGGCGCGCACGTCACGGCGCTCGCCACGCGCGGCTCGCTCGAGCGCGTCACGCGCACCGGGACCGACGGATCCTTCGCATTTGCAGCGCTTCCAGAGGCGCTGACCGTCCTCGTGTCACGCGACGAGGACGTCGCTCAGGTGGCGGCACGTCTCGAGGTCGTCATCCCCGAGGCCGGCAAGAAGACCATCGAGGTCACGCTGCCCGAGTCGCGACCACCGCTGCCCGTCAAGGTCACGGGCGATCGCGGCGCTGCGCTCGAAGCCGCGCAGGTGTCCGCGGTGTCGCTCGATCCGGCGGAGGCGCTGCGCGTCACGACGTTCACCGACGCGCGCGGCAACGCCGAGCTCGCCAACGCGAAGGGGCTGCCACTGCGCATCGAGGTGCACGCGCCCGGACGCTCCACGAGGATCCTCGTCACCGCCGCCGATACCGCGTCGGTCACCGCGGAGCTCGTGGCGTCCGAGAGCGCGAGCGGCGAGGTCTGGGCGAATCGACGCGAGCCCCTCGAAGGCGCCGACGTCACGCTGCAGATGGAGACCGGCACGCGTCACGCGCGCTCCGACAAGAACGGTCACTACGTCATCGGCGATCTCTCCGCGGGTCCCGCGCGGCTGCGCATCCGCGCGAAGGGCCGCGCGCCCACCGCCCGCGACGTCGTGGTCGAGGACCGCGGTGGTCGACGCCCCACCGACCTACCGAGGCTCGAGCTCGGCGAAGAGGGCATCGTCGAGGGCGTGGTGCTCGACGGGAAGGGCGACCCGGTGCCCGGCGCACGCGTCGCCAAGGACGCGGTGCCGACGTATCTCCCCGCGTCGGGCATGCCGCCCGGCATGGCGGTCGCGGATGCGAAGGGCCGCTTTCGCCTCGGCGAGCTTTCCGAGGGAAATACCGTGCTCGAAGCGTATTCGCCCGACGTCGGTCGCGCGCGCTCGAACGGCATTCGCGTGCAGTCCGGACGCACCACCGACGGCGTGAAGATCGTGCTCGTGCGCGGCGAGCCGATCGCCGCCGAGCCGCTCACCACCGGCGGCGTTGCCGTGACGCTCGGTGAGACTGCCGCGGGCCTCACCGCGGCGGAGGTGGTCATCGTCGCCGTCGCCGAAGGCAGCGAAGCCGAGCGCGCCGGTCTGTTGCCGAACGATCTCGTCGCCGAGGTGGCGGGAGCGCGCGTCGCATCCATCACCGATGCGCGCGCGCGCCTCTCGGGGCCCGTGCACGATGACGTCGTCGTGAAGGTGAAGCGCGGCGAGCGCGTCGTGACGCTCCGCGTGCCGCGCGAGCAAGTCCGTCGCTAGAAGCGGCGACCGTCGTCGGGTTCAGTCCTTCTGTTTCTGGAAGACGATGGAGCGGCCGTCGCCGAGGAGCCAGGTCATGGTCTTGCCCTCGTCGGTGAACGAGAACGTCTCCTTGTTCGAGGGACCGTCCTTGTCGGTGTGGACGAGCACGACGGTGGGCGTTTCGCTGTCGACGACGAACGTGCCTTGCTGGCCCTTCGTGCCGGGCGTGTTGATCGTGATCGAATTGCCCTTCGCGACGATCTCGGTCTTCATCGCGAAGGTGTTCGCGGCATCCTGCACGCCCGCTGCGACGCCGTCGGCACGCATGCCCTTCCAGTGGCCCTCGAGCTTCGAGCTCGAGTGCTTGCATCCGCTCGCGAAGGCGCCGCAGAGCGCCCCGCCAATCGCGAGAGCAAGGACGAGCTTCCGCACTCTTGGAGTCTACAGAACGCCGGAGGTGAGTGAAACAAGCACTGTCAGTTGAGGTACGGTTGAGGCCGAGTGGCCGCTGCTCTGGAAGACCCGTTCGCGCTCGTCGGGACCACGCTCGACGGGCAGTACCGCGCTGACCAAGTGGTCGGCGAAGGCGGTTACGGCGTCGTCTATCGCGGGTGGCACGTCTCCCTCGAGCAGCCGATTGCCATCAAGGCGCTCAAGGTCATGTCCGCCGAGGATCGCACCGTCCAGGACGCGCTCTTCGCCAAGTTCAAGGACGAGGCAAAGCTCCTTTACACGCTCTCGCAGGAGTCGCTGAACATCGTCCGCTCGATGGACTTCGGCGCCGTCACCACCGCCTCGGGCGCGTGGGCGCCGTACATGGTCCTCGAGTGGCTGCAGGGACGCTCGCTCGCCGACGATCTCTCGCAGCGCCGGCGCGCCCGCATGGGCGGTCGCACGCTCGACGAGGCGCTCGCGTTGCTCGAGCCCGCCGCCGAGGGGCTGACCATCGCGCACCAACGACGGGTCGCGCATCGCGACATCAAGCCCGCGAACTTCTTCCTGCTCGACGGCGCCGCCAACGCCCCGCCGCGCGTGAAGGTGCTCGATTTCGGCATCGCGAAGATCATCCGCGACGGCGAAGGGCCCGGCACGCGCAGCCCGTTCGCGTCGTTCACGTGGCTCTACGCTGCGCCCGAGCAGCTCGATCCGCGCGTCGG
>JAXDMI010000353.1:0-3328 GCA_034666145.1 Myxococcales bacterium
CGGGCCATCCTCGTTACCGCAGCGGCCGCTCGCCTGCTACCCGCATCGCCGACCCCGCGATACGCTGCGCGGATGACGACGCGAATTCTCCTGATCCGGCACGGCGCCACCGTGCTGTCCGCCGAGGATCGCTTCGCCGGCTCGACCGACGTCGAGCTGTCCGACGAGGGGCGTCGGCAAGCGCGTGGCCTCGCCGAGCGCCTCGCGGAGCTGCCGCTCAAGGCCGTCTACGCGAGCCCGATGAAGCGCACGCGAGAGACCGCGGCGATCATCGCGACGCCGTTGGCGCTCCAGCCGGTCGCCGACGACGGACTCCGCGAGATCGGTCACGGACGCTGGGAAGGCCTCACACGCAAGGAGGTCGAGGCTCGTTACGCAGACGAATACAACGCGTGGGAGGAGGATCCGTTCACCTTCGCGCCGGAGGGCGGCGAGTCCGGACTCTCGGTGATGGCGCGAGCGCTGCCGGTGGTCCGCGCGATCGTGGTGAAGCATCCGAACGAGACGGTCGCGATCGTCTCGCACAAGGCCACCATCCGCCTCGTGCTCTCGAGCTTGCTCGGGATCGAGGCACGCGGGTATCGCGACCGTCTCGACCAAGCACCGGCGTGTCTCAACATCGTCGACTTCAAGGATCCCGTGCGCGCTCGCCTCATGCTCTACAACGACACGTCCCACTACGCGCAGCAGACGCATCGCGCCGAAGGTCAGCTCTCGAAGTGGTGGGACGTGAAGTAGGGGCGCCCGGCGCGACTCACGCGCGCGAATGCGAAATCATTCGCAGCACGCCGAGGACGATCGCGAGCAGCAGGATGAAACCGAGGATGCCCGTCCACACGCCGGCCTTGAAGATGCCTTCGATGGCGCGGCAGCCGGAGCTCCCGAGCAGCACGATCGCGATCGACGCAAGCGTGAGGTCGAGGTGCCCGCCGCGTCCATTTGTCATCGTCGTCATGATGCCCGCCGGCGCTTCATGAACCGCGCCAGGCGTTCCGAGGTCACGCATGGGCTGGACCAAGCTCAGCCGTGGAATGGCGACCCGAACGGTGCCAAGCGCACACTTCCCTACTCGTTTTGTAACTGTGGAGTTTCATGAATGAAATGCGGCATTTCTTGACGTACGCGACTTTGCGCCACTAGCCTGCGCGCCCGTCGTGCGAGTGCTCGGCGAAGGGCAAAATGGCCGCGAAAGCTTCTGCGAAAACGTCCAAAAAGGACACCGTGACCGCGACCAACGCTCCCGAGACAATCGGGGCGCGGGGCGCGACTGGACCCAAGGGATCCAAGCGCAAGCTTGCGGTCGCCGCGCCAGTCGAGCCTCCGCCCAAACAGCTCACGCTCGAAGAACGGTGGGCGTCGCTCCAGGAGCGCCTGCTCAAAGCCGAGCCTGAGTTCCAGCGCGCCTATCAAGAGAGCCTCGATATGTCGTGGATTTACCACGACAGTGCGCTCGAGGGCTCCGTCTACACGCCGATCGAGCTCCGCTCGGCGGTCGACCGCCTGGATCCGTCGGGTGGCGCCGGTGGCGGGGGCGGCACCGGTGGGCCGGGCGCGGCAGGCAGCGCGGGCGGCGGGATGGGGTTCGCTCCTCCTGGTATGAGTGCCATGAGCGCCGGCGGCGCCGGCACCGACTCGAGCATCCAGCCCATCTGCGAAGAGATCCGCAGGCATCGTGAGGCTCTCGAGTTCATTCGCGACTTCGCCACGAAGAAGCGGATGCCGATCACCATCGACGTCGTGAAGAAGATCTACCTCATCCTCCATCCGGAAGAGGGCGACATCAAGACGGTGAAGTACCGGAAGGACATCCCGCAGCATCGGCTGTACTTCCACGAGTACGCACCGCCCGACAAGATCACCTACAAGGTCCGGCAGATCCTCGACTGGACCAACGATCCCGAGACGCGCCGCACCCGCAGCGCCGTCCGCATCGCAGCACGCGCGCACTACGATCTCCTGCGCGTGTTCCCGTTCACGACCGACAGCGGCAAGGTCGCTCGTCTGTTCATGAACCTGCTCCTCCTCCGCAACGGCTTCCCGCCCGCCATCGTTCATTCGACCGAGCGGCAGCGCTATTACGAGGCGCTCAAGGGCGCGAGCGCCGTCATGACGCAGATCGTCCACGAGTCGATCGAGAACAACCTCGCCTCGGTCGAGAAGCTGCTCGAGGCTCACGAGAGCAAGGGCTACGCCGTCAAGGTCTAGCGCGCGCGCGAGGCAGGGATGCTGACCAAGCGGATCATCCCGTGCCTCGACGTGAAGGACGGACGCGTCGTCAAGGGCGTGAAGTTCGTCGACCTGCGCGACAAGGGCGACCCGGCCGAGCACGCGCGCCGCTACGACGAGGAGGGCGCCGACGAGATCACGCTCCTCGACATCACGGCGACGACCGAGGGTCGCCGCGCGATGCTCGACGTCATCGCTCGCACGGCCGACGAGACCTTCACGCCGCTCACCGTGGGCGGCGGGGTGCGCGCGGAGGCCGACGTCGAGGCGCTGCTCGGTGCCGGCGCGGACAAGGTCAGCCTCAACTCGGCGGCCGTGTCCGATCCCGAGCTCGTGCGGCGGTGCGCGGATCGCTGGGGATCGCAGGCCATCGTCGTGGCCATGGACGTCCGCCGGACGCCCCCCGAGGCCGGACCCAACGGGCCCTTGCCAACGAATTGGGAAGTCGTGACCCACGGTGGTAGGACTCGGACGGGTCTCTCGGCTCGGACGTGGGCAGAACGAGTCGCTGAACTAGGCGCCGGCGAGATCCTGCTCACCAGCATGGACCGCGATGGCACACTCAGCGGATACGACATCGAGCTGCTCCGCATGATCGCGGAGACGGTGTCCGTGCCGGTCATCGCCTCGGGCGGTGCAGGAACGCTGGAGCACCTGCGCGACGGCATCCTCCTCGGCCACGCCAGCGCCGTGCTCGCGGCGTCGATCTTCCATGACGGCACGTATCGCGTCGGCGAGGCGAAGGCCTTCCTCGCGAAGGCCGGCATCCCCATGCGGCCGCTCGCTGCTCCTCAGCCGCGCCAGCCGCGCGCGCCGGGCGCCGAAGGCAGCGGCGCTTCATGAGCACGCTCGAAGCGTCGGTCACCCTCGAGGACGTGTTCACCGTCGTCGAAGCCAAGCGCGTGCCGCTCGCGCCGGAGCTCGCGGGCTACCTCACGCTGGAGGTGGCGGACGGCAGCCAGGCGACGGGCGGTCAGGTCGATCCGCGCACCGTCTACATCAGCGAAGAAGGCACCGTCGCGCTCGTGCGTCCCAAGAGCGCTGCGCCGGCCGGCGATGCCGAGACGAGCGTGCGCGCGATCCTCGCGAAGCTCCTCGAGGC
>JAXDMI010000354.1:0-2838 GCA_034666145.1 Myxococcales bacterium
TCCTGGCGCCGGCGACGCGGCAACCGCAGGCGCTTCCGGCAGCAGCGAGCGAGCTGTCGGCCTTGCCGCGAACGAGCGGCAAGCTGACCTTCCCGATGTTGCCCTCCTCGTCGCGGACCTCGACGTCGACGGCGCTGGTGGCGTCGGCTTCGAACGAGCTCGCGCTCGCGAGCGGCGCCCATTCCGACCACGCGCCTTCCTCGATGCGGCGTCGAACGACGAGCGCGCCGTCGGACGACACGAAGTCGTGCGCCTTCACCGCGATGTGGCTGCCGTCGCGCGTGCCTTCGGTGCGCGGCGCGAGCGTGTCGATCACGAAGGGGAGATCGACGGGCGTGCCGTCCTCCGACGCCATGTCGTTCACGACGCGCGAGGAGACGTGGAGCACGTGCTTGCCCTGGAGGATCATCGTGTCCTGATCGACGATCAGATCCTGCGACGTGGTCCACGCCGAGTGCGTGCCCTCGTCGACCCACCACGACTGCTCGGTGGCGTGCGTGGCGATGCCCTCGGCGTGCACGCGGAGCTTGGGGAAGCTCGCGCGATCGGCGGTGAGGCCCATCGAGTCGGCATGGACGATCTTCTCCACGATGACGGCGCGGGTGTCGGCCTCCTCGTGCGCAGCGCCGGCCGCCTTGCTCAGGTTGGCGAACACGGCGAGGAAGTCGTCGGTGCCGCTCGTGAGCTTGCGGATGCCGCCCGGCGGGATGTCGAGCGACAGGCCGAAGCTCGCGAGCGCCGTCGAGAGATCGATCGGCTTGAACCCGCCGCCGAGGGCCTGACCGATGACGCCGCCGAGGAGCCCGGTGACTCCGCCGGCGAGCATCGCGGGATCGTCGAGGAGGAGATCGGCGTTGGTGACGCTGCCGTTGGCGAGCGTGATGTCGCCGAGCACGGGCAGGAGACCGCCGTTCGGATTCGTCTTCGGGTCCTTGCCGGTCTGGATGTTCACCGGGATCGTGACGTCTGCCGTGTACGTGAAGAAGCGCACGAAGCGGTCGAGCGAGAACACGTAGAAGTCGGCGGAGAACTTGGGCAGCGTGATCTTCAGGAGCGGGTCGGTCTTCAGATCGGTCCCATTTCCGAGCTTGATCGTGGGCGGGGCGCCCGGACGCGTGGTCACTGCCGCAGCCGCTGCGCTCTGCTCGAACGTGAGCAACTTGATGGAGGGCGCGAGGATGCTGAGGTAGCCGGTCTGGAGCTGGGCGACCTGCTCGGTGGAGATGCCGAGGCACAGCACGCCGCTGTTGAACGCGCTGGCGGCCGCGTGATCGAGATAGCGCCCCGCGATCGCGAAGCCGAGATGCGGACCGACCGTGCCCGCGGGCCACGGCGTGATCTGGTCGCCGAGCATCTCCTTGGGGATCGGGATGCCTTGCGGCGGCGGGTTCGGCACCACGGTCACGCACTTCGACGTCGGCTGCGGTTGCGCGCCACCGATCATCGCGAGCGAGATCCCGTTCGTGTTGTTGTCCATCGCGGGCACGGGTGGCTGACGCGGCGTCCAGGCGGGGACCGTGGTCACGCCGGGCGCCGGATTCATGTCGCCCGCGGATGCGAGCACGAAGTCGAGCCCGCCCTGGGTGCCGGGCGAGAAGCTCGCGAGCGCCTTCGACAGGTCCATTCGTCCGTCGATGCCGAGCAGCGAAGGCACGCACGTCGTCGTGCCGGTGAAGTTGCACTGCGTCGCCATCGTGAGGTCCATGTTGTCCGGCTCGGAGCCGGTCGGACATGGGGGCGTGACGGTGGGCGTCGGCTTCGTGCAGAACGCGTTGCCGAGCGCGGTCTTGACCTGGCTCTTGACGCCGTTGACGAGCGTGTTGAACGCGATGCCCTTCACCGTGTCGAAGAAGCCCTGGCAGAAGCCGGCGCCGCCGCAGGTGTCGTCGCACACGTCGACGTCGTTCTGTGAGAGCGCGATGTCGATGACGGCGTTGTCGATGTCGAGCTTCGTGTAGCCGTCGCGCGGCGGGCGTGTCTCGGTGATGAGCGGGAGCTCGATGTTGACCGGCACTTCCTTGTACGGGAGCGTGTCCGAGCCGCGCTGGGCGCACAGCGTCGCATTCGCGCCCTTCTCGCCGGCCATCACGAACGCCTTGACGGTGAAACCGAGCGTGAACGACACCGGCAGGTCGCGGATGCGGATGGGGAGGAGCCCGTCGATCTTCACGCGGTTCGGCGTGATGGAGTTCACGCGGAGCTTCGACTGACCGAGGCCGATCTGGGCGTTGCACTGAGCGGGCGTGGGCGTGGCGACCGCGCAGATCTTGGGGCTCGTGCCCGACGTGGGGATCGCGAACGTGACGACGCCGCCGGTCGCGCCACTACCGAGGGCCTTCTCGGCGAGGAGGCCGATGTTCTCCTGGACGAAGTCGAGGCCGGGCCGGGTCACGCGCACCGAAGCGGCGTTCGGGATGGTGCTCGCCTTCGGGAAGCCGCCGGGAAGCGGGGTGGTGCCGCAGGTCGAGCAGCCCGAGCAGCCGCCGCCGCTGCACGACGCGACGAGCAGGAAGAGGGTCACGAGGAGCGCGGTCCGGATCACGCCCTTGCGGCCGCTCGCCGCCGATTCTGTCCCGAAAAACATGGCCCGTCCTCCGCGCGCTATCCCGATCAGCGCAGAAGAGGTTTGTATCACCGGATCAAGCTCGGCGCGCGTCTCTAGGCGTCTCCGTACGGGGGTGGAGTAGGCTGGTGCCGTGACTCGCAGGCCGCGTTTTCCCGTGTTTTTCGCGTTCGCGCTGCTTGCCGGTACGCCCGTCGCCCACGCGCAGGGCCCCATCGAGGATGCCGCCGCGGAGGCGCCCTCGGCGCGCGTCCCGGCGAGCCCGACGCCCACGA
>JAXDMI010000355.1:0-9216 GCA_034666145.1 Myxococcales bacterium
CTCGGCGCGTTCAACGAGCCGTGCACCGACTGGCTGTCGTTCTTCATGTTCACGTTCTTCACCGACCGTGACGGGAAGTTCCAGCTCCTCGCGCTCGCCGAGAGCGCGTTCGATCCGCTCTCACGCACCACGCGCTTCATGCTGACCGAAGAGGCGCATCACATGTTCGTCGGCGAGACGGGCGTCCTCCGCATCGTCGATCGCACGGCGCAGCAGATGGCCGAGCACAAGGTCGAGACCCCCGAGGACGTGCGCAAGCTGGGCCTCATCGATCTGCCGACGATGCAGAAGTACCTGAACCTCTGGTACTCGCTCTCGCTCGATCTGTTCGGCGGCGAGATCTCCTCGAACGCGGCGCAGTACTTCGCGACCGGCGTGAAGGGCCGCGCCAAGGAAGATCAGTACGAAGACCACACGTGCCTCACGACCAGCTACGCGATGCAGGTCCCCAAGGACGGCAAGGTGGTCAACGAGGACGTGCCGATGCGCAACGCGATGAACGAGGTCCTACGCGACGCGTATGTCGAGGACTGCCAGCGCGGCGTCGACAAGTGGAACCGCACCATCGCGTCGCACGGCATCAAGTTCGAGTTGAAGCTCCCGAGCCGTCGCTTCCACCGTCACGTCGGCATCTACGCCGGCATCTCGGCGGACTTCGACGGCGCGATCATCTCGAAGGACGAGTTCGACGGAAAGAAGGCGGGCTGGCTCCCCTCCGAGCAGGACAAGTCCTACGTGCAGAGCCTCATGCAGAAGCCCGTCTTCGATCCGAAGCAGATGGCCAACTGGATCGGCGCGCCGAAGCAGGGCATCAAGGGACGCCCCGTCGACTTCGAGTACGTCCGCCACGAAGCGTGACGCGACGTACTCGGTCGACGTAGACCGCGATTACTCTTTCTCGCAGTAGCCGTAATTACAGGCCGGGCGGCTGCTCGGGCAGGAGCTCGCAGTGGCACAGGCCTGGCATTCCGCAGGAGCGGTTCCCGTTGCTGCCTTCGCGAAGACGCAGTCGCAGTCGTAGGGCGAAGTGAACCTCTTCAGGTCGCCCATCTCGACATCGCGGGTCACGTGCATGGCGCACTGCGGAACGTTGCCGGACTTCGCGATCGCCTCGACGAGAGTCTGGTCGAGGCGGGCCAACGAGAAGCGGAGCACGAATGCACCCGCCGGGTCGGTTGGCGCACCGGCGACGAGCTTCGTGTAGAAGTGAAGCGGTCCCCAGATCGGGTAATGCCCGTCGCGGACGTTTTGCTTATCCGTGGCGAAAGGCGTCGAGTCCGGCCAGAAGCCGCATGTCTGTCCAGCCGCCTGGAACGCGAGCACCTTGAGGTTGCCGCGTGCCTGGTCGGCGAGGTCGGTCGAGACGACGCCAATCGTCTTCTCGGCCTGGTCCGACGGAACGGCCTCGAGAGCCGTGACCATGCCGGCAGCGGACTTTTTATCGACGCCCCACCATTTCGTCGGGTTGACGTTCATCGCGCGCGAGACGAGCTGGTTCGTTCCGGTGCTGAACGTACGATTGAAGAACTGGGCGGGGTCGCCCCACGGAAGCTTCGTGGTGTCGGGAACGCCGCCGTGGCCGTAGACGGCGTTCGCCGCCTCGGCGCTGATCGCCGTCTGCGTGGACGCGCCCGGGACGAGATACGTCATCGCCTGGATCGGCCCTGTGTACCCAGCGATAAAGTCCGGACCCGGACCCGGCACCGCGGGGTGGTAGCCGATCGTTTCCACGCACGAGTCTGCGAAGACGTCCGACTCGGCGACGTCGACGAAGTGCGAGGCGGTGCCGGCGGCGGAGTTATCCAGCGTGCACGGGACCTGATTGCCGGTCGCGTCGTAGTAGAACGTGGGCTGCGATTTTGGGTTCACCGACTGGTCGACGAGGCGCTGCTTCGTCGGATCGGGCACGCCGGACTGCGCCTGGAAGACGAGGCCGACGGCGGTGCAGGAGTTCGTCTGCTGCCAGATGACGTAGTGGTTGTCGGCCGCGAGGAGCGGCGCGACGAGCTTGAGGAAGCCCGGGAAGTTCGACGACCCGGTCACGTAGATCGGAACCGCGCCCGGGCTGGCGGCCTGGAGGAGCGTCTCGCACACGCCTATGGGCGTCGCGGTCGGAGGAGGCGACGTTGCCGCGCCGCCCTCGGGGTCGACGGCCGGAAGCAATCCGGCATCGCCGCACAGACCGAGCTTCGCGCAGTTGTCGAAGGGCAGGCATTGCGCTGCGGTGCAGTGGTTGAGGAACTCGGCGTTCGTCGTCGGGTTGCCTGCGAAGCCGCCGCTCTGACACGGACCGGCCTCGGCGTTGGGACCGCCTTCACCGTTCGTCGAGCCTTCGTCGCTGCCGTCGGTACCGGGACCGGTTCCGGTTCCGGCCTTCACGCAGACCGAGTTCTTGCAGACTGCGCCCGCCGCGAAGCCCGCGCAGTCTCCGTCGGTGGAGCACTGGGTGGCGTCGTTGTTGAGGATGAGGCTGCACGCAGCGCTCGCGAAGAGAAGTCCGAACGTGACGACCGCGAAGCCAAAACGGGGTCGCCGCGAATGTGTGCCGAAAATGTTACTCATCGATGGTTCGCCTCGGGCTGCGAGCGTTGCGCTGCGCGGCCGAAAATAAAAGAATCAGAAGGTGCCTTCGAGCAGGAGCCGCGACCCGGACGTGCCGAGCCGAGCGGTCGTGGTCGAGGACGGCTTCGTGAGCGTGAAGTAGAGCGTGACGCCGCCGAGGATGATCGCGCTGGCGCCGAGGATGTCGGTGACGAGAGCGAGCGTCTTCACGGAAGACGCCTTCGAATCGAGGTCGGCCTTGTCGGCCGGGAACGTTGCGCGAGCGTCCTTGAGGGCGCTCGACTTCGACGACGCGAGGATGCCGGTGACGACAGCGCCTGCTGCGAGCGCGCCCGTACCGACCCAGCCGGCGATGATGAGGCCGTTGCCGCCGCGATCGCTTCCGGAGGGAGGCGCCTGCGTGTCGGTGCCGTCCCCGGGCTTCGTCGCTCCAACGGCGCCGGCGAGGTTGATGGCTGCCGTCTCGCCGGCCGCCACCTCGACGAGGCGTGACACGGGCGTCTCGCCCGGCTTGTTCGCCGCGAGACGGCGGCGTCCGATGCTCACGGCGACAGGCTTCGCGAGCGGCGTCTTGCCCACAACCTCGTCGTCGATCGTGATCTCCCAGCCCGGCGACGCCGTGGTGATGTCGAGCTTGCCGACGCGCGTCTTGAGGACGCTGACCGCGTTCTCGACTTCGGCCTTGTGCTGCGTGCCGCCCTCGGCGAGGAAGCGCTCGAACGTGGTGAGCGCCTCGGCGTAGTTCTGCAGCTGGTAGTACGTCTCACCGAGGTTGTAGAGAACGGTGACGTTGGGAGCGAGCTCGTACGCGCGCTTGAACTCGACGAGCGCCGCGCGATAGTCGGCCTCCGAGTAGAGCGTCACTGCGCGCTGGAAGTGGACGCCGGCTTCCTTCTGCGAATTCGCGTCTTGAGCGCGTGCCGTGGGAGCGACCGTCTGCGCAAAAACGAAGATGCCGAAAGCGAGGAGAATGGGTCGGACTACGCGGGATGGCCTGCGGCTTGTGGTCATTGATTTCCGTAAGGATTGGCTGTGTCGATCGCACGATTCGGTCGGGTGCCACCAGTCGGGCTGATCTCGCCCGGTTTGGCGGCGGGAGGCGTGGCTACCGGCTTCGGCGGCACCGCGGACTCGGCGGGCGCCTTCGAAGCGACGACGGCCGGAGGAGGCGGAGGCGGAGGCGCCTTTCGTCCCGGCGGAACCCACGGCGTCGCAACGAAGGTCGCCGCCGGCGGGTTGGGCATCGCGACGGTCGGCTCCGGTTGCAGCGAGAGCTCGATCGATTCGTCGCGTTCGCAATTCAGCTCGCGATCCGTGCTGACGAAGTGCGCCGCCGACGCGTGCATCATGATGCGTTGGCCGTGCGTGCACGTTCGCTTGCCGGGGTTCGAGAGCGGAACGCCCTCGATGGAGATGAGGGCGTTCGGCGGGTTCACGCGCAGCGCGACCTCGTGAGACGTCGGGACCGGCGCGGCCTCCGGCACCGGCGCCGCGGCGACCTTCGTGGCCGCGGGCTCGGCCACAGCCGCGGACTTCGTTCCCACGCGAAGCGCGGCGATGCCGATGAGCAAGACGGCGCCCGCGCCGATGGCGATGCCGATCGTCGTCTTCTGCTTCTTTGCGGCGAGCTCCTTGGCGAGCGCATCGGACGCGCCCGAGGGCATCTCCGTGCCGCCCGGCGTACCACCACCCGTCACGATCGACTGGAGTGACGCCGGCGTGAACGACGGCGGATCCGCCAACTTCATCGAGCCCGGCTTCACGCCGCTCGGCGTCGTGCTCGACTCCACTTGCGCGGGACGAAGGCTCGGAAGCTTCTCGACCGCCTTGCCCGACTTGAGCGACGCGATGTGCTGCTCGATCGTCGAACGCGTAGTGGTGCGTTCGGTGGCGAAGAGCTCGCCGATCACCTTGCCGACCTCACGCGAGTTGATCTCGGTCTTGCTCGCGACGAGGTACGCCTCGAGGTCGGCCTGGAAGTCGGCCGCCGTCGGATACCGATCCTCGCGGTTCTTCGCGAGCGCGCGATCGCAGATCCGGATCAGCTGCTCCGGCGCGTCGGGCTTCGTCTCCTTCAGCGTCGGGATCTGCCCCTTGATGATGTTGGTGAGGACCTCGACGTCGCCCTTCTTGTGCCACATGCGGTGGCCGACGATGGCCTCCCAGACCATGACGCCGACCGCGAACACGTCGGCGCGCGGATCGACGTCGCCGCCGATCTGCTCCGGCGCCATGTACGCGGGCTTGCCCTTGAGGACACCGGTGCGTGTCTCGACTGTGGAGTCGAGCGCCTTCGCGATACCGAAGTCGACGAGCTTCACCGTTCCGTCGAACGTGATGAACACGTTCTGCGGAGTGGCATCGCGATGGACGATCCCGAGCGGCGTTCCGTCGAAGTCCTTCAGCGAGTGCGCGTAGTCGAGGCCCTGGAGGATCTCGCACATGATGCGGAGCTGCATCGCGAGCGTGAACTTCTCGCTCTTCTTGCGCAGCGTGCGCGCAAGCGTGACGCCTTCGAGATAGTCCATGACCATGTAGTGCCGGTTGCCTTCGGCACCGATCTCGTAGGTCTGGACGATGTTCGGATGACTGAGGCGCGCCGCGAGACGAGCCTCCTCGAGAAACATCTCGAGGAAGTTTCCATCCTCGACGAGCTCCGGCTTCAGCTCCTTCACGACGAGGAGCTTGCTGAAGCGGGCGGGGCCATGAGCCACCGCGAGATAGACGATGCCCATGCCTCCACGGGCGATCTCTGCGACCAACTGATACTTGCCGAGCTGAGCCAAGACGTTGAGGCGATGATAACGCCCTCGGGCTTTGTTTCACAAACAAGCCAGCGCTTACTTCATGTGACACCACGTGGGTTTACGAAGGTTTTTGGAAGTGACCGCAGCAGGGTTCAGCCGTTTACGACTTGTGCACTTCGAAGCGCGGTGAGGGATCCGGAGCGATCCATCGGCGGCCTTGCCGACGTCGAGGCGAATGGCCCTCACCCTTGGAAACATGAGGGTTTATGTCCGCTTCGATGGGGCAGCGTCGATGTAGTCCAGTGTCGGTTCTAGGCGCGCGCTTTGCAGTTGCGTAGGGCACGATGTCCCTCCGCTCCGCCCGCTTCGCGCCGGTCGCTTTTCTCTCCTTTCTCGCCGCCACGGCGCTCGCTTGCAGCACCAGCAGCGACCAGGTCGACGACACGGCGGGTGATGAAGCGCCGATCACGAGCAACGACGCTCAGATCGTCGACTTCACGTTCTCGAGTGAAGTGATCGCGCCGAAGAGCGACGACACGCGCAAGGCAATCGTGAGTCAGCTCCTCTACACGGTCGGCGCGCTGACCTCGGAGCATCAAGCGAACGGTCAGATCGGTCGCGTGCAGACGTCCGCGATCACCGAGACCGTCCAAGGCGACAACAAGCGAATCAAGTACACCGCGCGTCTGCCGGTCGCGTGGCCCAAGGGTCAGAGCGTTCCGAAGACGTATGCCGTCGTGCTGCCGAACGACACGACGAAGCTCGCTGCGTTCAACGACAAGTACGACGGGAAGTGTGGCTCCAACGAGTACGGCCACGAGGTCTTCTGGCACGACTTCAACCCCATCGCGACGGGCTGCACCGTCGACACCGCGGACGTCGTGAAGTCGAACGCGAAGGTCACGAAGAACAAGGCCGTCACGACCGGCAAGTACCCCGAGTATGCGAAGGTCTGGGAAGACGGCGCGCTGAACGTCGTCGCGATCTTCGGCTATTCGGACAGCGGCGGCGCGTCCGACCAGGGCGAGCAGGAGTACGACTCGTTCGTCGCCAAGGCGAAGGACCTCTTTCCCGGCGCCACGTCGACCACCAACGCGACGACCGACTCGATCCATCGCGACATCACCGTCAAGGCGAAGGTCAAGGTGGCCGGCGTGGATCGCGACGTGAGCATCACGTCACTCCTCATCGGCACGCTCTACACGAGCGGCGCCGACTTCGACACGCGGTACAACCCGCTCAGCGAGAAGGCCGACCTCGTCGTCTACAACGGCCACTCGGAGCTCTCGAAGAACACGAACGCGCTCGCCGCCAAGGGCAAGGTCGCGCCGAAGCAGTACCAGATGTTCTTCTTCGACTCGTGCGACACGTACGCGTACCTCGATACGGCGCTCACCGATCGCCGGCGCGCGGTGAACGGCGCTGCCGCCGATCCCGCGGGCACCAAGTACCTCGACGTCGCCACCAACGTGCTGCCGTCGTACTTCAGCAACTACGCAGCCTCGTCGCTCACGTTCGTCAGCGCGCTCGCCAATCGCGACACGCCGAAGACGTACAACCAGATCATGAGCGACCTTCCGTCGGATCAGGTGGTCGTGGTCACGGGCGAGGAAGACAACGCGTTCCGCCCTTGAGCTGGCCAGGAGAGCTCGGCGACCCTACGATCCGCCGGTGATGGCTGACGATGCGCCGGTGGTCCTGTTCGACGGAACGTGCAATTTCTGCGACGGCGCAGTGCACTTCGTCATCGACCACGAGCGTGGAACGCGGCTGCGGTTCGCCGCGCTCCAGTCCGAGGCCGGCACGGCGTTGCTCGATCGGTCGACGACGCCCGAGCACGCGAAGAGCCTTCGTGAGGGCGTGACGGGGGACGGCGATCCCGATTCGCTCGCGCTCGTCGAGAGCGGGAAGGTCTACACGCACTCGACGGGCGCGCTCCGCATCGCGCGCCACCTGCGGTGGCCATGGAGCTGGCTCGCAGCGTTCTGGATCGTACCGCGTCCGATCCGCGATGCGGTGTACCGATGGTTCGCGCGCCATCGCTACGCGTGGTTCGGCAAGACGGATGCGTGCCGCGTGCCGACCCCGGAGTTTCGCGCGCGCTTCCTCTGAGGGCGTCCTAGGGAACGGCGACGTGGAACGGCGCGACCGTGCGGCTCTCGCGCGTCATCGCCACCGGACCGAACATGCGGCCCTCGCCACACGTGATGTTGAGCCAGTAGTCGCCGGGGATGAGGCTCGTCTTCGCCGCGGGCGGTTGATCGCCGACCTTCACTTGGCCGAGCTCGCCGTAGTTCTGCATCCAGATGTCCCACGACACGCCGTCCGCGCCGTCCATGCTCACGTAGACGCTGAGCGTGCGGAACTCGAAGGGCTTGTACTCGGGCGAGCGGAAGGGAACCCAGCTCACGACGGGATGCACGTCCTTGATGCTGGTCGACGAGAGCGGCGTGCGGATCTCGGGCGTCGCGGACGACGACTGCGAGCGCGAGATGAACCAGCCCTCCGGTGACGTGCCGTCATCGAGATCGAAGCGCAGCGAGAGCACGCCGTCGGAGGGCAGCGAGGTCATCACGCGCTCGACGACGAACGTGTCGTAGCCGGGCTTGTCGTGCTTGAGCTTGAACGAGCCCTTGCCGCTGTCGGCGGTGCTGTCGAGGAGCACCTCGTCGGGCAGACGACGGACGCTGACGCTCTTGAGATGCGAGGCATCGCGCGTGTGTCCGTAGAGAAAGACGTGGAAGAACTGGCTCTGTCCGCTGAGGCCACGGACCACGCCGTACTTGATGCCCTCGAAGCCCGGCGGGAGGACGAAGCGGGAAGGCAAGCTCCCCTTCTGCGTCTCGAAGGCCTTGTCGAGGAGAGCCATGGCGTTCTCCTTCACGAGGTCGTTGGAGCGCGTGTCGAGCAACACGTCACGAACGCGTTCGCCGAGCGCGAGGAAATCGCCTTCGAGATACGCGTCGTGCGCGCTCTGCAGCGTGCCCGGGGTGCTCACGGTCGCCGGTGGCGGCGGCGCGGGAGCGTTCTTCTTTTCGGCGGCCGGTTCGACGCAGCCGGCGAGGGTCATTGCACACGTGAGGAGACCGCAGACGATTCGGTTGTTCATGCGGCGGAGGATGCGACGTTCGCGGGCAGCGAGTGTCATGGCAGTGCAAGCTCTCGGGGCGTCATGTGTCAGGCTTCTCGCGGTGCAGGCGATAGCCGATGCCGCGCACCGACTCGATGAGATCGGCGCGCAGCTTGGTGCGCAGCTGGACGACGTGCGTGTCGACGGTGCGCGTGGTGGGCGTCCGCTCGTAGCCCCACACGCGATTGAGCAGCTCCTCGCGGCTGAAGACGCGTCCGGGATGCTCGACGAGCAAGGCGAGCAGACCGAACTCCATCCGCGTGGTGGGGATGGCGCGGCCCTCGAAGGTCACCTCGCGCGTGTCGAGATCGACGCGAACGCCGGCCTCTTCGAGCATGCGCGGAGCAGCTGGCACGGCGAGAGGGCGCTGGTGCGTTCGCAGGCGGGCCTTCAGCCGGGCCAGGAGCTCTCGCGGCTCCACCGGCTTGGTCACGTAGTCGTCGGCGCCGATCTCGAGGCCGAGCACGCGATCGATCACCTCGACGCGCGCGGTGACCATCAGGATCGGTAGATCCGACGTCTTGCGCAGCTCCTTCAGGAGATCGATCCCCTCGCCGTCGGGGAGCCGCCAGTCGAGGAGCATGCCGTCTACGGGCTCGGCATTCGGCGCCAGCTCGGCGCGCGCTGCGGCGATGGAGCTCGCGACGCGCACGACGTAGCCCTCGCGCTCGAGCAGATCGCGCAGGGATGCGGCGACCTGCGGCTCGTCCTCGACGACGAGGATGGTGGTCACGACGTCACCTCCGCGCGCGCCGGCAAACGCAGCTCGAACACGGT
>JAXDMI010000356.1:0-12030 GCA_034666145.1 Myxococcales bacterium
CGACGGCGGCGCGGAAGGCGGCATCGATGCTTCGGCGTGCGTGCCCGTCCCGCTCGATGCGTTCAACAGCGCCAACTGGGCTCTCCTGGGCGACGCGACGCTCAGCGGAGCTCAGGTGCGTCTCACACCGAAGAACATGGGCGGCAGCGCCGGCGCCTTGTGGTGGAAGACCCCGATCACGTTCACCGGTCGTTTGCACGTCGTGCTCGACTTCACGTTCGCGCTGGGAACGCAGCAGGGAGACGGAATCACCGTCGCGTGGATCCCGACGTCGAACCCGTACACCGTCGGCCCTCAAGGCCAGAGCTACGGCATCTGCAACGCAGGCATCCAGGGCTCCGCGGTCGCGGTCGATACACGCGACAACCAGTTCGTGGTGGTCGCGCCGATCGCGACCTGCGACACGACCGGTGTCGTCACCGTCTCCACGTTGCTCTCGGCGACGAAGGTCACCGTCGACATCTCCGCGATCGGCATCACCGCAACGCTCGATACCGGCACCACGATCAAGCGCAACGTGACGAGCCCCACGACGGGCTACCTCGGGTTCACGGCCGCGACCGGCAATGGCTACACGAGCCACGTCGTGGCGGGCGTGAGCGCGTTGCTCTGTCCCTAGCGCGAATCGCGCCAGATCATGCGCATCGTTGCGGCGTGAGCAACGCCGCACGTGCGTCGAACGCGCCGTCGACACTGCACATGTCCGGCGTGTTTGTATTCGCACGCGGAGCGGTGCGCGCGCGTGCGTGATCGCTCTCGACTGCTACTGTTCCCGCGCTTCGACGTGAGCCGAGAGGCTCGCGGAACGAACGCCACCGGGAGGCGCGCATGACTGCTCAAGCCGACATCTGGCAGGTGAAGCTCGCGAACGGCGAGACGCGAGGGCTCTCGCTCGACGTGCTCGACGCCGGGTTCCACGACGGTTGGATCACCGAGCGCACGATGGTGCTCGCGCCGGGCTCGCAGCGCTGGGCGCCGCTCGGTGAGGTCGCGGGTCTCGACGAGACGCCGGCGCCGGTCGCATCGACACCAACCCCGAACAGCATCGCGCCGCTCGCGCTCGACTCGTTCGACATCGACGTCGCGCTCGATTCGAACGGCGATGCGGACATGGCGGCCTTCCGTCCGCGTCGTGGGCGCAGGGTCCTCAAGGTCATGACCGCGCTCGTCGTCGTCGGCGGTCTCGGGTTCGCAGGCTTCCTCGGCCGACCCGCGGTGCAGCGCGCGCTCGCGTCGCGCGGTCACACGTCGAGCGTCGCCGCAGAGATGAAGGCGACACCGCCGCCGGCGCAACCAGCTCCGGTCGTTGCCCCTCCGACGGCTGCAGCCGCGCCTGCTCCCGCACCCTCGGACGCCGTGCCGACCCTCGGCGCAGCGTCTCTGCCGAACGCCGCGCCGCTCACCGATGCGGAGAAGAAGGCCGCTGCGGAGGCCGAAAAGAAGGCTGCTCTCGAGGCGAAGAAGGCGAAGCGCGGCGCGCAGAAGCGCGCGAAGTAGCGCTCTCGGGTTGCACGGATGGCCGTCCCGTGCGACGTGCACCCGCGCATGGAGCCCGCTGTGCCCCGTCCCTCCGAACCCATCGCGCCGAAGGCCGCGTGGCCGAAGACGTGCCGTTGCGGCGAGATCTGGTCACGCAGCGAGTGGCCCGAGCTCCCGCCGATCGGTCGCTACCTCGCGGGGTCCGAAGGGTGGATCGAGCTGCGTACGTGCGTGTGCGGAGCGACGATGGTGGTCGCTGCTGGCGATCTCGAGCGGCCGAGTGACTCGCCCGACATCGCGCCGACCGCCTCCTCCTAGTGTTGGTGCCTTGGTGTTGGTGCGCTCCTTGTTGCCAAAGCGGCTGAGGTTTGTCCGCGAGCACCCACCTCGCGAGCACCCACCTAGGTAGTTTTGCCTACTCCCTAGGGGGTACGACTGTGGCGAATCGTCTCGTCGCCGAAAGGACAACGGGCGCGCACCGCGACGACTTCGTAGACTTCGGAGCGCCATGGTATTCGCGGAGAGATGAGCACGACGGCGGGACCACTTCGCCTCCTCCTCGTCGAGGACTCGGACGACGACGCCGCGCTCGTGCTTCGCGAGCTGAAACGCTCGAAATTCGAGCTGTCTTTCGAACGCGTGCAGACTGCACCTGATCTGGAAGCGGCCCTCGGGAAGAGCTGGGACATCGTCCTCTGCGATTACACGATGCCTCATCTCGACGCGCCGACCGCGCTCGAGATCGTCCGCCGCCATTCGGTGGACCTGCCGTTCATCGTGGTCTCCGGCACCGTCGGCGAGGACACCGCCGTCGAGGTGATGCGTGCGGGTGCGAACGACTACCTCCTCAAGGGCCAGCTCACGCGGCTCGCTCCGGCCATCGCGCGCGAGGTCCGCGACAGCCGCGTGCGCGCCGAGCGAAGGCGCGCCGATCGCGCGCGGCAGCAGGCCGAAGAGAGCTTCCGGCTCATCATCGAGTCCTCGCCTGACCTCATCATCGTCCATCGTGAAGGGCGCATCGTGTATGCGAACCCGAAGACCGTGGATCGGCTCGGCGTCGGCGTTGCGTCGTCGATCGTCGGCGAGCCGCTCTCGACGATCGTCAGCGCCAACGACGTGCGCACCCCGCGTGCGGTGTCGACGACGGAGAGCGGCCGTCCGGCGCCGGTCGAGGAGCGCTGGCTACGCAAGGACGGCAGCGCGATCAGCGTCGAGGTCGTGCACGACGACGTGGTCTTCGAGGGGACCCTGGCCACCGTGGTCATCGGGCGCGATCTGACGGAGCGAAACCAGATCGCTGCCGCGATGATCGAGATGGATCGCATGGCGGCGATCGGCATCCTCGCGGCCGGTGTTGGTCACGAGATCAACAACCCGCTCGCCTACGTGCTCGCCAACCTCGAGTTCGTGACGAGCGAGCTCGAGGTGATCATCGGGGAGCTGCCGCCCGAGGCTCACACACGTCTCGAGGCGCGCATCGTCGATCTCACCCAGGCGCTCGCCGACACGAATCACGGCGCGCAGCGTGTTCGCGCGATCGTCCAGGATCTCCGTACGTTCTCGCGCGGAGAAGACTCCGTCTCGTCGCTCGTCGACGTTCGACAGATCCTCGACTCGTCGGTTCGCATGGCCGCGGTCCAGATCCGACAACGCGCCGTGGTCGAGCGGAAATACGAAGAGGACCTCCCTCAGGTGCTCGCCAACGAGTCGCGCATCGGCCAGCTCTTCCTCAACCTCGTCGTCAACGCCGCGCAGGCGCTCCCCGACGGAATGCCGAGCGAGAACCGCATCGAGATCGTCGCCAAGACAGAAGGCCAGTTCGTACGCATCGAGATCGCGGACACCGGCTCGGGCATCCCCGCCGACGTCCTGCCTCGGATCTTCGAGCCGTTCTTCACCACGAAGCCGACCGGCCAAGGCACGGGCCTCGGTCTCAGCATCTGCCGGCGCATCGTGATGGAGCTCGCGGGCGATATCGGCGTGACCAGCGAGCCGGGCAAGGGCTCCCGCTTCACCGTTCATCTCCCGCGCGCGAGCTCCGTCGCGCGCCCGTCGCTACCGGCGTCGCCGGCGCGCCCCAAGAGCATCAGGCGCGCGAGCATCCTGTGCGTCGACGACGAAGCCGCGATCGGTCAGGCCATCAAGCGCGTGCTCGTCGCCGAGCACGACGTGGAGCTCGTCACGAATGCTAGCGAGGCCTTCGCCCGCGTCGAGTCGGGGCACCGCTTCGATCTCATCCTCTGCGATCTGATGATGCCCGGCATGAGCGGCATGGACCTGCATCGCGAGCTGCTGCGCGTCGCGCCAGACGTCGCGGCGCGGGTCGTCTTCCTCACCGGTGGCGCGTTCACGCAGCGCGCGCGGGAGTTCCTCGAGGGCGTCCAGAATCAGCGCCTCGAGAAGCCGATCGGCATCGACGCGCTCCGGAACGCGATCGCCGAGATGGTCCAGCGGACGAGCACGACGACGTAGCCGATAGGCCGCGCGGACCGGCAAAAGCACGCGTTTCTTTGACCATCGCACATCCCCCTACGTACGATTTGCACGGTAGGAGGATGTCCATGTCGTCCGTCGATTCCCCCGAGCTCGAGCCCGTTCGCCGTGCGTTCCGTCGGTTCGTCCGTCTCGACTGTCAGGTAGTGCGGGAGCACGACTTCCGGCTCGTCGGGGATCTCGCCCTCGATCTCTCGACGAAGGGCATGCTCGTGCGCGCGCGCACCCGCGTGCTCACCGGCGAGGAGCTCCTCGTTGCCTTTCGTCCGCCGCGCTCCAATCGCTGGATCGACGCGCACGCCACCGTCGCTCGCGTCGTGCACGGCCGCCGTCCCGGTGACACCGGTCTGTCGTTCGGCATCGAGTTCCACGGCATGGAGATGGGCCACGAGGATCTCATCTTCGAGAAGCTCCGCGGCATGATCGCGCCGGATGCGATGCGACCGCCTCGTCCGCTCGTTCCGAAGTCGCTCCGCGCGGCATGACCGAGTCGGGCGAGCTCGAGCCGACACCGTCGGCGCGTCATCGCACGCGCGAGGAGCTCGCCGATTACCTTCTCGACATCGGCGCGACGCTCGCGTCGTACGGGTGTCCCAGCTACCGGCTCGAGGACGTCATCCGTCTCGTCGCCGAGACCGAGGGCTATCGCGCCGAGCCGTTTGCGCTGCCGACGGGGCTCTTCCTGCGCGTGGTGCCGAAGGAGAAGGGCAGCGAGCCCGTCCCCGAGGTCCATCGCATGACGCGCGTGTCGGACTGGGGCGTCGATCTCGATCGGCTCACGTCGGTCGATGCCATCTTCAACGACGTCGCGTTTCGGCGGGCCACCATCGAGCAAGCGCGCGGGCGCATCCGCGAGGTGGTCAATCGCCCGCCGCTCTGGTCACCGGCGATGGTCTGGGCGGCCACGACGGTCGCCTCCGGCGCGGCGGCGGTGTTTTTCCGAGGATCGGTGATCGACGTGCTCGTCGCATCGATCGTCGGCGCGGCGGTGGGCGGGAGCCGGATTGCGCTCGGGCGGAGGCCGGAACAGCGATTGCTCTCCGATTTCATGGGCGGGCTCTTCGCCGCGATGTGCGCGTGGCTCGCGACGCGCATCTGGCCGACCGCGTCACCCGAGGTCATCGTCCTCGCGGGCGCCATCTCGCTCTTTCCCGGAATGACCTTCACGACCGGGCTCGCCGAGGTGGCGCAGAAGAACCTCGTGTCCGGCGGCGCGCGGCTCATGGAGTCGGCGGTCACGCTGCTCCTCATCTTGTTCGGCGTCGCGCTCGTGGCGGGCTTCCAGAAGATGACCGGCGCCGCGCTGCCGACGACCGACGTCGCACGTGCCGGGCTCACGTTGCCCTATCAAGCGATCGCGCTCGTCGTCTCGTCGGTAGCGTTCGGCGTGCTGTTCCAGGTGCCACGTCGCTACATGTGGACCGCGCTCGTCTCCGGCGCGACGGGCTACGCGGTGACGGCGCTCGCGATGCGCCACATCCCCGAGGCGCCGCACGTCGCTGCGTTCTGCGCGGCGCTCGCGGTGTGCGTGCTCGCCAATGCGCTCGCGCGGATCATGGATCGCCCCGCGCAGCTCTTCCAGCTACCGGGAATGATCCTGCTCGTGCCCGGGAGCTTCGGCTTCGTGAGCCTCGGCGATCTCCTCGCGAAGAAGGCGGAGGCCGGCGTGCAGGAGGGCTTCATGATGGCGCTCGTCGGCGCGGCGCTCGTCATCGGCGTCCTCGTCGCGAACGTGGTCCTGCCCGCGCGCAAGCTGCTGTAGCTCGCACGGCGAGTCGCTCTTTCAGCTTTATTTCTTGTTGAAGCACTGAGGCTTCGGATGGCGAATGCCGCGTGCGTCGACCGTGAAAGGGTTGTCGCATTCGTCGTGCGGGGGCACCGCGGGCGCCGTGGTCGGGTTGCCTCGCGGTCGCGTAACCGTGGTCGCGATCGCGGTCGGTGCCGGCTGGGGCTGGGGCTGCGGCTGCGGCTGTACCTGCGTGACTGCAGCCGCCGGCGCGTTGCGCTGGCTCTCTCCGATGACGATCGCCGACTCGCTCTCCGATGGCGTCGTCACCGAGGCGCTGGTGGCCGGCGCGGCGGCTGCCGTGGGATCGGTCGACACCCACCGCATGCCGAAGAGGACACCAGCCACCACGAACACGAGACCACCGAGAGCCATCGCGACGAGACCGATGCTCGGCCTCGCGTGCTCGCCCTCGTCGTCGAGCTCGTGCGCATCGTGCTCGAGGACGGACGGCGCCGGCGTGCGATGGCTGGGGGCGAGCAGCGTCTCGCGCTCGTCCGCGCCGCGGTCCTCGTTGGAGATGGTGGGTGCCTGATCGCGTCCGTCGTCGTCGGCGGTCGCGACCACGCCGCTCGTGACCTCCCGCGGCACCGGTGAATCGCGGCGAATCATCGGCGGCGGGATCGAGCTCGACGTCTCGCTCTCGATGCGATGAACGAGCTCCTGTCGCCAATCGAGCGCGTCACCGGCGACCGAGTGGACCCATTCGCCGATCTCGCGCGCCGGCGCAGGCTGGAGGACCTCTTCGAGCGCCGCTGCCATCTCGCGGGCCGAGGACCAGCGGTTCTCGGCCTCGCGCTCGAGGCCCTTCATCACCACCGCGTCGAGGCCGCGCGGCAGATCCGGGACGATCTCGCTCGGCTTGCGGACCTCTTCGTTGATGATGGCGTAGACGAGCGACGGCACGTCGTCGGCCTTGAAGAGGCGTTCGCCGGTGAGCGTCTCCCAGAGGACGACCGCTGCCGAGTAGACGTCGGCGCGCCGATCGATGGCGCCCTTCGCGAGCTGCTCGGGCGACATGTACGCGACCTTGCCCTTGATCTGGTCGGTCCGCGTCTCCTGCACGCGATTGGTGGCCTTCGCGATGCCGAAGTCGAGGAGGCGTGGGACGCCGTCGACGCCGACGTGCACGTTCTGCGGAGACACGTCGCGGTGGACGAGCCCGAGCGCCTGTCCCTTCTCGCTCTTCGCGTCGTGCGCCGAGTGCAGACCCTCGAGGGCGCCCGACACGATGCCGATGGCGTACCGCGGAGGCACCCGCTCACCGCGCTCGCGGGCCTTCCTCACGAGCCGCGAGAGGGACTCGCCGGCGACGTACTCCATGACGAGGAAGAGCTCGCCGTCGTCGGAGACGACGTCAAGGGTGGCGACGACGTTCGGATGGCGGACACGTGCTGCGAGCCGTGCCTCCTCGAGGAACATCGCAACGAAATCAGGGTCCTTCGCGAGGTGGGGATGGAGCCGCTTGATGGCCACGGTGCGGGCGAACCCGACCGGCCCGAGCAGGCGCGCAAGATGGACCGTGGCCATGCCGCCGGCGGCGATCTCGCCGTACAGCGCGTATCGACCCAGACTTCCGCGGTAATCCGCGCTGGATTGTTCCGCCACTTGCCGGGAAGCGTAACATCGATGTCTGAGGCCTGAAAGCAGCAGGGACGTCCCCCGACCCAGGGTCATTCGTCCGCCAAATGACCCAGGGTCATGAGCGGCGGAAATGACCGAGGGTCCGGAGGAGGCGAAATGACCCAGGGTCATGAGCGGCGGAAATGACCGAGGGTCAGGGGGCGCTTGCCCGAGGGGGCGGGCGGGTCTACGTGAGCGGCTCGATGGCGACTGCGATCGACATGGCTCGCGATTCGAAATCGACCGTCCGGCTCGGGCGATTCGCGTGGGGCGTGCTCGCCTACAACCTGCTCGTCATCGCGTGGGGTGCGTATGTACGCGCCAGCGGCTCTGGCGCCGGCTGCGGTCGACACTGGCCGCTCTGCAACGGTGAGCTCGTCCCTCGCGCGGAGAGCGCCAAGACCCTCGTCGAGGCGTCGCATCGCGTGTCGGCCGGGCTCGCGATGATCGTCGTCGTGGCGCTGATGATCTGGACGCTGCGGACGGTGCCGCGCGGTCATCGGGCGCGACGCGCTTCGATCTTCTCCGCGGTGTTCATCTCCGGGGAGGCGCTCATCGGCGCCGGCCTCGTGCTGTTCGAGCTCGTCGCGAAGGACGAGTCGATGAAGCGCGGCCTCTCGATGGTGCTCCACCTCGGCAACACGTTCTTGCTCCTCGGCGCGCTGACCATCACGGCGTGGACGCTCGGGCGCGGAGCGACACCCGTGGAGGAGTCTGCTCCTACGCCTGCGCCGCCGGCGTCTCCGCTCGTCCGCGGCGGAGTGTTCCTCGCGCTCGCGGCGGTCATCGTGCTCGGCTGCAGCGGCGCCATCGCGGCGCTCGGTGACACGCTCTTTCCGGCGACGTCGCTTCGCGCGGGGCTGGCGATGGATCTCTCGCCGCTCGCGCACGTGTTCCTGCGCCTGCGCGTGCTGCATCCGTTCCTCGCGCTCGCGACCGGCGCGATCGTCTTCGCGATGGCGAGCGTGGTGCGAGTGTCGCGACCGCAGCGGCGCGTGCGGACGTTCTCACGCGTCGTCACGTTGCTGTTCGCACTGCAGTTCGGCGTCGGCCTCGCGAATGTCACGCTGCTCGCGCCGATCGGCATGCAGATCGTGCATCTCCTGATGGCCGACGCGACGTGGATCGCGCTCGTGCTGATGGCGTTCGAGGCGCTCTACGCGAATGCGCCTGCTTCGAGCTCGGCTCAGAGCCCCATCATGTCGAGGAACGGACCGGCGCCGATGAGCGACGTGCCGCCGTCGACGAGCAGCGTCGACCCCGTGACATAGGCGGCCGCGGGCGAGACGAGGAAGAGCACGCTGCCCGCGATCTCGTCGATGGTTGCGTAGCGGCCGAGTGGAACGCGCTTCTTCAACGCGTCTTCGGTGCCGCCGGGGGCGAGCCGGGCCATGCCCTCGGTGTTCTCGACGGGACCGGGAGCGACCGCGACGACGCGGATGCCGGAGCGGCCCCACTCGAGGGCGAGATCGCGCGTGAGCTTCGCGATGCCGGCCTTCGCGGCGCCGGCGTGGACCTGCATCGGCGTCGGGACGTCGGCCTGCGTCGCGGTGATGCTGACGATGACGCCGCCTTGCTTCGCGAGATGCTGGAACGCCGCGCGGCACGCGTTGAAGGTGCCGCAGAGATCGATGTCGATGACGGCGCGGAAGCCGTTCGCGCTGAGGCTCGCGGCCGGCGAGAGGAAGTTGCCGGCGGCGCTGTTCACGACGATGTCGAGCCGACCGAACGCGCTCGCGGCGTCGTTCATGGCCTTCTCCAGCGCGGGATAATCGCGCACGTCGGTGGGATGCACGGACGCGGTCCCGCCCGCGGCAGTGATCTCGGCGGCGACGGCGTCGAGCTTCTGCGCGGTGCGCCCGACGAGCGCGACCTTCGCGCCGTGCTTCGCGAAGAGCCGCGCGATGCCGGCGCCGATGCCGCTGCCGCCGCCCGTGACGAGCGCTGCTTTTCCGGCGAGCAGATTCGGTGCAAAGACGTTCGTGGCGCTGTCCATGACCGACGTGTCTACACCGCCTGCGCGGTGCGCGGCACACGGAACACGAAACGCCACAGCGGGTAGCTCCACGCGAGGAACACGACGTGGCTCGTGACGAGGCGCACCGGCACGTAGGCCCACGCGAGGTTCGCGGGGAGGAGCCGCATCACGACGTCGAAGAGGATGCCGTTGGCGGCGAGCGCTGCGAGCTCCACGATCGTGTAGAGCGCGGCCTGCTTCGCGAGCGAGCCGGAGGTCGCACGGAACGCGAAGTGCCGGTTGCCGAGGAAGTTCACGATGCCGCCCACGACGAGCGCGGGGATGTTCGCGACGCGCGGCGAAAGGCCGAAGAGCGACACGAGCACCGCGAGCACGGCGACGTCGGCGAGCGTCGCTGCGGCACCGGCGAGGAACGCGCGAAGGATGCGAAGCGGATCGCGAGGCGACGCGGCAGACGGCTGGGCTGTGGTCACACCAGCCTTGGTGCAATGGTTGAACCACTTTGCGG
Organism: Myxococcales bacterium; assembly: GCA_034666145.1. GTDB lineage: Bacteria > Myxococcota_A > Polyangia > Polyangiales > Polyangiaceae > Labilithrix. The sequence continues at coordinate 9,868 of JAXDMI010000356.1, forward strand.
TCTCGCGAAATTCCTCCGGTTTTCGGCGGCATCGGCGCCGTTGCGCACGCACTTTCGCGCGAAGACGAAGCGCCGCTTCGCAGTCACGCGAGACGCGTCAGTGCGGCTTGCGGCCTTCGGCGGCGTCGTTGTCGGTGACCGCGGCGAGGCCTGCGAGATCCGCGAGGCGCAGCGGGTGATACGGCGGCCGCGGCGTGAACGGCATCGTCGCCGTGCCTCCGCGCTCGACGAGCAGCCGTGCACACAGCGCGACGCAGCCCTTGCCCTGGCACCACCCGGTGCCGAAGCCCGTGTAGCGCTTCAGCGATTCGATATCGTCGTGACCACGGGCGACGGCGTCCTCCAGCTCGTGGAGCGTGACGTCCTCGCAGCGGCAGACGAGCACCTTCGCCATGACCGACCTCCCGATGCCTCAGTCGCCCGTGTATTCGCAGCGGGCGTCGCAGGTCTCGAAGACCGTGACCTGGGCCAGCGAGGGCAACGTCGGCTTCATGCCGTCCCAGATCCACTTCGCCAGGTTCTCGCTGGTGGGGTTCTCGAGGCCGGGCAGGTCGTTCAGGTAGTTGTGGTCGAGCTGGAGCCACAGGGGCTGCCAGATGTCGTGAATCACGCCGAAATCGATGAACCAACCCGTGTCGGGGTTCACCGGCCCGGCGACGGTCAGCTCGATTTTGAAGGAGTGCCCGTGGAGGCGCTGGCACTTGTGGCCGGCGGGCACCTTGGGGAGCTTGTGGGCCGACTCGAAGCGGAACTCGTGGACAAGACGGACATTCACGGCGCGCCGAGCATAGCGGCAAACCGGCCCGGCCGCGTTCCGTTGTTCGACGTCCCTGCTCAGGCCGCTTGCCCGGGCGAGGCGGTTCGGGTACACCCCTCCGTCCTCGAGGAATCCGCCATGTATCTCGTCCTTTCCAAGAAGCCCCGTAAGTCGTCCCGCGGCAAGACCAAGCGCTATCGCGCGAAGCTCAAGGCGAAGGACCGCGGTCGTCGTTCGCGCGTGTACTGCGCTCACAAGATGACCTGAGGAAGGCGGTCGCGAGCTGAAATAGCTCGCGACACGCGGTGGCCAGCGCGCTCTTCGGAGCGTGTACACCTCGTATTACGCTCCGCCTCCGCCGGCTCCGCAGTCCACGTCTCGCGCCACGTCTCCCGTCGTCTGGGTTCTCGCTGCCATGGGCCTGATGGCCGTGCTGGGCGGGCTGCTCGGCATGTGCGGAGTCGTCGGCCTCCTCGCCCTGGGAGCGTCGCAGGACCAGCCCTCGGGCGTCGTCCTGGGCGCTCAGGTGCCGGAGGCGACCGTGAAGGCGCTGGAGGCCAAGAACCTCCTGAAGCCCGACGAGGCGCTGCTCGCGTACCACGACGCCACGGTGCGCCTCGACATGAGCGAGGTCACGCTGGTGACGTCGTCACGCGTCGTCTACGCCAAGGGCGAGACGGCGGCGGCGATGGCCCTCGTCGACGTGACGCGCATCACGCATCACACCGAAGGCCTGCTCGGCGACGTCATCGACATCACGTCGATCGACGGACGCGCGATGCGCATCGAGATTGCCCCGCTGAACGGCGGCGACGCCTACGTGAACGTCCTCGAAGAGGCGTGGCAGAAATACGACCCGGAAGCGCGCGTCATCCGCCGGTCACAAAAGTAGGAGCTCGCGGTCTTCGGCGAGACCAAGCGAGGCCCAGGAGCAGTGAGGAGCCGTACTTCTGTACGGTGACGAACTGCGACGCCGGCATCGGCGAGCCTGGTCCGCGTATCGCCGAAGAACGCGCGCTCCTACCCGTTGCCGCCCTTTTTGAGCTCGGTGAGAACGAGCTTCGCGACGGCCTTCAGCGTGTCGAACACGCCGACGCCCGTGCGCGCCACGGCCTCGAAGTCGGGGACGCTCGTCGGATTGATCATCTGACGGAGCTCTTCGACCGACGCGACGTTCGGGAGGTCGCGCTTGTTGTACTGGACGACGTACGGGAGCTTGTCGAGCGAGTAGCCCTGCTCCGCGAGGTTCGTACGAAGGTTCTCGACCGACTCGAGGTTCGCTTCCGTGCGCTCGATCTGCGAGTCCGCGCAGAAGACGACGCCGTCGACGCCCTTCAGAATCAGCTTCCGCGACGCGTCGTAGAAGACCTGTCCGGGGACCGTGTAGAGGTGGAAGCGGGTCTTGA
>JAXDMI010000357.1:0-7992 GCA_034666145.1 Myxococcales bacterium
TCGACATGAACGATCCGCCGGGGATCGTGAGCGCGGACTTCATGGACGGCGATCACCTGAGCGAGCCGGGCTCGGCTGCGTTCACCAAGTACGTCGCCACCGAGATCGTCGCGAAGTATCTGCCGTAGAATTCCGCGACGCCCGGGATGACGATTCCTCGCGGGTGCGTTATTCACCCATCGTGAGATTGGCCTTCTTCGCAGCGGTTCTCGCGCTCGCATGTGCGTCATGCACCGCGTGCACCCGCGAAGGGACCGACGTGCCGCCCACGCACGCCGCCGTAGACGCCGCGACGTCGAAGCTCGCCGAGCGCGAGGCCGGCGCGGGCGGCGAAGCCCCGACGAGCCTGCTCTTCGGCGAGCCGCCGAAGCCGGTCGACATCCCCGCCGAGGATCCGCCGAAGTGCGAGGACGCGAAGAGCGTCTTCTTGTTCGTCACGCCCGGCACGGCGAGCACGTTTGCGCCGCTTCGCGTCATGGCGGTGAGCGAGAGGCCGATCGCCGGCGAGCTCCGCATCGTCGCCGCCGAGAAGGGCCGCCCCGCATCCGCCGCCGCGACGCCCGTGGTGGCGAGCGACGTGCGTCGTGGCGGGCCTCCGTACTTCTTCGTCGCCGAGATCGAGGCCCCTCGCGCGGGAGCCTACGACGCGGTGCTGACGCAGCGCGCATGCGACGCCGGGAAGAACGTGGCGTCGAAGCGGATCACCGTCGTCTCGTTCAAGCCCGAGCCGCCGGTCCCGCCGAAGGAGACCGAAGGGCTCTGGCCGATCCATCGCACGTGGAACCGCAATCTCGAAAACGTGTATTCCGCATGGATCGAGCAGCTCTTCGACGCGCCCGACGGCGAGATGCCGAGCTGGCCCGCGCTCCACGAGGTGCTGCGCGACAAGAAGCGGAACCTGCTCTTCGATCACCTGAATGCCGGTGAGGACTCGGTCAACGCGCCGATCGTGCGTCCCGACTGCGCGGACCTGCCTTACTTCCTGCGCGCGTACTTCGCGTTCAAGCTGCGGCTGCCGTTCGGGCTCTCCGAGTGCAATCGCGGCGGCGGTGGCAGCGCGCCTTCGTGCAAGGCCGGCGTGATGATCACGAACGAGGAGCCGCCCGCGAAGTTCGACGAGAAGGCGACCGCGGTGAAGGTGTTCGGCAACTTCCTCAAGGGCACGCTCGCCGACAAGGCGCATTCCGGCTCGGCGCGGCAGCCCTTCGAAGAAGAGAACAGCGACTACTACCCGGTGCCCCTCACGCTCGAGAGCATGCGGCCCGGCACCATCTACGCCGACCCTTATGGGCACGTGCTGATGATCGCGAAGCGTCTTCCGCAGAACGCCGAGCGCGGCGGCGTGCTGCTCGCCGTCGACGGTCAGCCCGACGGCACGGTCGCGCGCAAGCGTTACTGGCGCGGCAACTTCCTCTATGCGACGCAGCGGGCGCTCGGCGGCCCGGGATTCAAGCGCTTTCGTCCGGTGATGCGCCGCTCCGGCAAGCTGGTTCGGCTCGACGACGACGCCATCCGCAAGAGCCCCGACTACGGCGACGTGTCACGCGACGCGGCGAAGCTCGATCTCGAGGGCTTCTACGACACGATGGAGGACGTGCTGTCGCCGCGACCGCTCGACCCGCAGCGCGCGATGCTCGAGACGATCTCTGCGCTCGAAGAGCAAGTACGCACACGCGTGAAGTCGGTGGACAACGGCCGCAGGTGGCTCGAGACCGGCAAGGGGCCGGCGTCGATGCCCGAGGGACCGGAGATCTTCGAGACGAGCGGCGCGTGGGAGGACTTCTCGACGCCGTCGCGCGATCTCCGCATCCTCATCGCCGTCGACGTGGTGCGCGGATTCCCGGCGCGTGTGGCGCGCCGTCCCGAGCGCTTCGCCATGCCGGCCGGTCATTCGCCGAAGGAGGTCGCCGACGAGCTGGAGCGCATCCTCGCGCGCGAGCTGGAGAGTCGAAGCGTGGAATATACACGCACCGACGGAAGCGCCTTCAAGCTGACGCTCGCCGAGGTGCTCGCCCGAAGCGCCGCGCTCGAGATGGCGTACAACCCGAACGACTGCGTCGAGTCGCGATGGGGGGCGCCCGCCGGCAGCCCCGAGCTCGCGACGTGTAGAGCGCACGCACCCGAGGAACAGCGCAGCCGCATGGATGGCTTCCGCGCGTGGTTCCACGAGCGACGGCGCCCGGCGCGGAAGTGACATCGGCCGCGGCGCGCGGCAGGCCGACTCGGAAAGCTCAGATCGATCTGCCTCGTGGCCCGTAACAGGCGGGTTCAAGGGAGGCTTCATGCTTCGAAAATTGAGCTGGGTCGCGTTCATCACGGCGTCATCGCTGTTTCTGGCCTGCGGGCACGGGAGCTCGAGGACTCCGGCCGGCCCGGAAGTTTCCGCCGTGGCGCTCGATGCCGCGCTCGGCAACAAGTTCGTCAAGGCCGGCGCTTCCGGCGCGATGGTGGCTCGCATCGGGCTCGCTGCGCGGAAGCGCAGCGCAACAGCGCGGCCTCCCGTGAACCTCGCTCTCCTCGTCGATACGTCGGGCTCGATGGAGGGCAAGGCCATCGCCGACGCACGCGCGGCAAGCCTCGCGCTGGTCGCCTCGCTCGCTCCCGAGGACCGCATCTCGGTCGTCGTCTTCGACTCGAAGGCCGAGGTGCTCCTCCCGTCGACGCGACTCGACGATGCGGACGCGAAGGATCTGAAGAAGAAGATCGAAGGCATGAAGGCGACGGGCACCACCGACATGGCGAACGGCCTCCGCATCGCGATCAACGAGGTCACGAGGCATCTCGATCGCGAAGGCGTGAACCGCGTGGTCCTCGTCGGTGACGGCGTGCCCAACGACGATCGTCAGATCCTGCCGCTCGTCGCGCAGGCGGCCTCGCAGGGCATCTCCGTCACGGCGCTGGGGCTCGGCAACGACTACGACGAGACCCTCATGGGTCGCATCGCGCAGCAGTCGGGCGGGCGGTTCTTCTACGTCGACGACTCGGCAAAAGTGGCGTCGTTCTTCGCCGAGGAGGTGACGCGCTTGCACAAGGTCGTCGCCCGCCACGCAGTGCTCGAGGTGCATCCCGGACCGGGCGTCGCCGTCACGGGCGTCGTGGGCCGAACCTTCACGGGCCTCGATCGCGGCGTGTCGGTTCCGCTCGGCGATCTCAGCCTCGGCGAGCAGGCCGAGGTGGTCGTCGAGCTCGCGTCATCCGCCGCGAAGGACGGCGCGAACGTCGAGGTGCTCGACGCGGTCCTTCGTTACGAGGACGGCGTAGGCGGCGCGCTGCGCGAGGAGCGCGTCTTCGTCGGCGCGAAGTCGACGCAGGACACCGCATCGATCGCGCAAGGCCACGTGAAGTCGGTCGAGGACGCCTTCGCGCGCGCGAAAGACGCCGCGGCGACGCTCGAGAAGATCGAGACCCAGCGCAACAAGGAGAACGCGAAGCAGCAGAATCGCCTCCCGCTGCCCTCCCCCGCGGCGGCCATGCCCGCACCCCCAAAGCGCGCATCCGCCGACGACGAAAAGACCCTGTCGCCCGAACAAATGCGCGAACAACACGACCGCGCCATCCGCAACTTCCAGGCTTACTGACCCTCCCGACCCTGGGTCATTTGCAGGCCTCCCGACCCTGGGTCATTTCACGCCTCCCGACCCAGGGTCATTTGCACGCCTCATGACCCTGGGTCATTGCGCGCCTCATGACCCTGGGTCCGGAGCGGGCTCCATGACCCTGGGTCATTTGCACGCTTCATGACCCTGGGTCAGGAGCGGGGAACGAAAAGTGGCCGGCTGCGCGGCGCACGTTCCTCGCGAAGACGTATCCCCTGCACGGACATACGCGAAGACGATGGCTCGCTCGCCCCACGAAGCGTTGCACGTCCGCGGAGTGCGGCCGATGAAGAACGTCGGGGTCGCGGTGAGGAAGGCTCGCCGTCAGGCATCTGACTCGTGAGCGCGGAAGACGATCGTGCCGACCGCGTAGCGATGGGCACGCGCGGCGAGGACTCGCGAAGCCAAAGCCCCGCCGCCGATACCGGATCACCACGGGGTGTGGGACAATGGCGCGTGTTCGAGCTGTCGGCGGGCCAGATCGTCGCGGACAAGTACCGCATCGACGGCGTCCTCGGCACCGGCGGCATGGGCGTCGTCGTCGCCGCGACGCATGTCGAGCTCGAGCAGCGCGTCGCGATCAAGTTCCTCCGCGAGGTGAGCCCCGAAGCGCTCGCGCGCTTCCAGCGCGAAGCGCGGATGCTCGTTCGCTTGAAGAGCCCACACGTCGCGCGCGTGATCGACGTCGGCGCGATGGATGACGACACGCCGTACATCGTGATGGAGCATCTCGACGGAAGCGACCTCGCGACCATCGCGAGCGAGCGCAAGAAGCTGCCGGTCGAGGAGACCGTCGACTACATCCTCCAGGCCTGCGAGGCGGTCGCGGAGGCGCACGCGCTCGGGATGGTGCATCGTGATCTGAAGCCCGCGAACTTGTTCCTCGCGCGCGGACCCGGCGGCACGACGACCGTCAAGGTCCTCGACTTCGGCGTCTCGAAGATCCTCGACGATCGCACGATGGGGTCGAACGATGCGACGCGCGGCGGCGATCTCACGAACGAAGGCGTCGCGTTGGGATCGCCCGGGTACATGTCGCCGGAGCAGATGACGAGCGCGCGCGACGTCGACGAGCGCAGTGACATCTTCTCGCTCGGCGCGCTGCTCTATCGCCTCGTTGCCGGTCAGCCGCCGTACAAGGGGACGTCGGTGGTCACCATCCTCGCGGTGATGGCGACCGAGAAGCTCCCGTCGCTTCGTACCTACGCGCCCGATGCGCCGGAGGGATTCGCCGCGATCGTCGCGCGATGCCTCGCCAACGACAAGGTGATGCGCTTCCCCAGCGTCGCGCATCTCGCACATGCGCTCGAGCCGTATGCGACGCGACGCGGGCGCGTGAGCATCGAGCAGATCCTCGCGACGCTCAACGTGACGATCTCGGACGACGGCGTCGGCGCAGCGATGCGCGCCGAGGTCGTGGCGCCGATGCCCACGCCTCGGCAGACGGCGCCGACGGTGATGGAGCGGACGCAGGAGCTACCTCGTGAGGCGCGCCTGGGCTCGTCGCCCACGGGCCCGCATTTCACGGTGTCTGCGCCCGCAGCGGCGCCGCCCAGCTTCGTGAGCGCGCCGGTCACCGCGCGAAAGGGCGCGTGGCGTCTGTGGACCCTCGTGATCGCGCTGCTACTGGTTGGGATCTGCGGGGTCGCGTGGCGAGTGCTCCGCAACCGGAGCGCCGGTCCCGCGCCGGTCGTGACCGCGGTGACGGTGCCGGTCCCGGTCGGCACCGCTGGAGATCGGAGAGCGGGATCGGCCCCCGCCACGGCCACAGCCACGGCCGAGACGAGCGCGACCGCCATCCCGAGCGCGACGGAGGTGCCGGCGGCGAGCGCTCCGAGCGAGACCGCGCCACGACCCAGGGTCGGGAGGCCGCGGGGACATACGACGGCGCCGCGAATCGCGACGCCGCCGACGAACCACTGAGGGGCTGAGGGCCGGAGGGGCCGACTACTTCTTCTGCGGCTGGACGATGATCTCGACGCGACGGTTGTTCGCGCGACCCTCGGCCGACTTGTTGTCCGCGATGGGACGATCCGGGCCGATGCCGACCGACGTGATGCGGTCGGCCGCGACGCCGCGCGCGACGAGCTGCGCCTTCACGGCGTCCGCGCGCTTCTGACCGAGGTCCATGTTGTACTGGCGCTGGCCCTGCGAGTCGGTGTGACCCTCGACCGTGATGTTCGAGTCGGGGTTGCCCTTGATGAGCGCGTCCGCGACCTCGTTCAGCTTGATCACGGCGGCCGGGAGCAGCGTCGACTCGTTGCTCGCGAAGAGCACGCCGCCCGACAGCGTGATGACCATGCCGCGCGACTCCTGCTTCACGTCCGCGAGCCGCCGGAGGTCGGCCATCGCGAGCGCAGCAGCCTTCTCGGCGGCCTCGCGCGCGGCCTTCTCGCGCGCGAGCTGGTCCTGCGTCTTCTCGAGGCTGGTCTTCGTCGAGCTCAGCTGGCTGCGCGCGTCGCTGAGCTGCGCGGCCTGCACGTTCTGAGCTTCGCGCTCCGCGGCCTCCTTCTCCTTCACGGCGAGGGCGGCGCGCGCAGAGGCATCGGCGAGCGAGGCCTTCCGGATCGCGATGTACGCGAAGTCCTTGGTCGTCGGCGAATCACCGTCGTCGGCGAACGAACGCTCGGCGGCGTCGAGCGCCTGCTTGGCGACGTGGAGCTCGGCGGGGCTCTGCTGAGCGGCCGGGCCCTTCGACGCGGACTGGTAGCCCGCGCGAGCATCGACGAGCTCCTTCGGCGGAAGTGTCGAGCCGCAACCGACGACGGCGGCGAGGAGAGACGCGAGAGCGACGGACGCAAAGGTGTTGGTACGCATGGCTTCGCTCTACTTTCCGGCCTTCATCTGGGTGACCTTCTCTTTGGCCTTTTGAGCCTCGATGTTGGCGTTGTTCTCCTTCGCCAGCATCACCGCGAGCTCCGCGTCCGCGCTCGCGCGCTGGAGGACGAGGTCGGCGCGCTTGTTGTCGTTTTCGGCCATCAGCCGCTTGGCCTGGTCGATCTGCTCCTGCGAGAGCTTCAAGTGCAGGGCCGCCTTCGGCTCCCGGTCCGCGCCGAGCTCACGCGCGCTGCGTGACGCGGCTTCGGCCGATGCGAGGCGGTCCGACGGCGGGGGCAAGCTGCTGCCACATCCGGCGAGGACGGAAATCGAGAGGCCGAGGCCAACCAGGATAGCTGCAGAGCGCATGGGGTTTCTCACGGTGGCCGAGCATACCAAAGTGCGCGTTGCACGGAAGCATTCCCAGCATCGACCGCGCGCGCTTCCGGAAGTTGCCGGAAGACGGGACCCACATCGCAGGACCTACGCCTTGCGCGCGTGGCCCGTCAGCAGCTTGTCGATGAGGTCCTTCGAGTAGCCGGAGAGCTCGCGGAAGACGACGCCCATCCCGTCCTTCTCGACGCGAACCACCTCGCCGACGCCCTCGATGGTCTCGATGTCTTCCATGATGACGGTGAACTGGAGGTTCACTTTCGTCCCGATGGCCAGCGGGTGCTGCGCGCGAATGAAGACGCCCGTGCGCGAGATGTTGGTCACGTACTCCTGGATGAACGCGTCGAACGACTCGAACTCCTTGTTGATCGTGACCCGTTCGCCTTCGCGCTTGCTCTCGCCGCTGTCGGTCATGACGCTCGCCTTTGCTTCCCGCTTACTTGCCGCTACTTGCCGACGAGGTCGAACTGCTCGAGGTGGTACTCCTTGCGCGGCACCACGATGATCTTGCGCATGTACTTGTTCTCCGCGTCCGTCACCGAGGCCTTCTCGGTGGAGTTGAGGACGTCGGCGACCGCAGGGTGCGCGTTCACGACGACGGAGTAGCCGGGGAGCGTGCTCTTCTGGCGGCGCAGCTGGCGCATGATCTCGAAGGCGATGGTCTCCTTCGAGCGGAGCTGGCCCTTGCCGTCACAGTAGGGACACGGCTCGTGCATCATGCGGCCGAGGCTCTCGCGCGTACGCTTGCGCGTCATCTCGATGAGCCCGAGCTCCGAGATGCGATTGAGCGTCGTCTTCGCCTTGTCCTTCTGGAGCAGCTCCTCGAGGGTGCGGCGCACCTTCTCGCGGTTCTTGTGCTGCTCCATGTCGATCAGGTCGAGGATGATGAGCCCGCCGATGTTCCGGAAGCGGAGCTGGTAGGCGATCTCGTTCACGGCCTCGATGTTGGTCTTGAGGATCGTCTCCTCCATGTCCTTCGAGCCCTTGCCGACGAACCGACCGGTGTTGACGTCGATCGCCGTGAGGGCCTCTGCTTGATCGATGATCAGGTGGCCGCCCGAGGGCAGCGGGACCTTGCGCTCGAGGGCGCGCTGGATCTCGTCCTCGATGCCGTACTCGTCGAAGATCGGCTCGTCCTCGTCGTAGAACTTCACGTCCTTGACGCGGTCGGGCGCGAACATCTCGA
>JAXDMI010000358.1:0-2633 GCA_034666145.1 Myxococcales bacterium
GCGTTCGCGTGCCTGAAGGACGCCCTCGCGGCGGGCGCTCCGGAGAAGGAGCTCGCGGAGGATATCCGCGAGGTGGAGACGAAGCTCGGTCCCGCGCTCACCGCCTGGAAGGCGATGATGATTACCTCGGAAAAAGCGAGCTGATCGCGTCCTCACGTAGGGCCGCGCGTAGGGCCGCACGTAGCGCCCACACCTAGCGCCTGCACGATTCGGGTATCATGGGCCGCGGTGCGACGGCTCAGCGGGAATTCGATCGCTCTTGCCTTCGCGCTCGTTGCGACGACGCTGGCCGCTCCCGCGAGCGCGCAGACGTCACCGCAGACCTCGTCGTCGAGTGCGTCGCCTGACAAGGAGGCGTGCGTTGCTTCGTTCGATCGCGGACAGCGCGCGCAGTCGGATCGCGCGCTCCGGCGAGCGCTCGGTGAGCTCATCGTCTGCGCGCAGGAGAGCTGCCCCACGGTGCTTCGCGCCGATTGCGCCGGCGTGCTCGCCGAGGTGCGGTCCGCGTTGCCCACCATCGTGTTCGCCGCGGACGACGGAAACGGCCACGAGCTCACCGCCGTGAAGGTCTACGCGGGCGCGGAGCTCATCGCGTCGAAGCTCGACGGCAGAGCGATTCCCGTCGACCCCGGCGCCGTCGAGCTGCGCTTCGAGGTCCCCGGGCAACCGCCGCTCGTGACGACGCGCATGATCCGCGAAGGGGAGAAGAGCCGCGTCATCCGCATCTCGCTGGGCGGCGCCGGCGCCGCAGGAGATCCGGAGAAGAGCAACGGAGGCATCGATCGCGCCCAGTCCCCGTCGCCGAAGCGCAGCACGGTGGGATGGGTGCTCCCGAGCTCGCTCGCCGGCGTGGGCGCCGCCGCGCTCGGTGTTGCACTCTACATGCGTCTTCGATTCGACAGCCGCGTCGACGATCTGCGCGGCAGCTGCGCGCCGGACTGCACGCAGCAGCAGCGGAGCGATGTCTCGGGAACGCTCGTGGCGTCCAACGTGGCGCTCGGCGCGGGCATCGGCGCGCTCGCGCTCGGCGTGGCGACGTGGTTCTTGACCGCGCCGTCCTCGGGCTCGTCGGGTGCATCGAGCCCGACGGGCTCGACGGCGCGCATGTCCTCGCGCGCGTTCGTTCCGGGAGGCTTCGCGTGGTAGCGCGCATCCGCCGCGCCCCGCCCGTCACGAGCCTGCGTCGCGTCGTGGTGAGCGTCGCGATCGCCGGCGCCTTCGCGGCCGGCATCGTGATGGCATGCGGTCCGGGCGATCTGTCGGATCTCACGCGCGGCCGCGCCGACGCCGCCGTTGTCGTCGGCGCCGACGTCGCGGATGTCGCGATCTGCAAGCATGCATCGGCGCCGGAGCGACCCAACACGCCCGACGGCCCCAGCATCCCCAACCTCGTCTTCGCGTTCGACGGCGTGCGCTTCGACGACGGCGCCGAGGACAGCGGGCCGCCGAGGCCCGTCGGCCTCGATCTCGATCGAACGTGCACGTGTGCCGACCCCAAGCTCGAGCCCGAGTCGTGCATTCCTCCGGACTCGGGTGCAGTGCGCCCGTGCGACGGCGTCGACGGCCGTGACAACGCGGCGGGCCCGCTGGTCGCCGCGGCATCCGCGAGCGGGAAGGGCGTGGGCCCCGAGGCGTTCCAGAGTCAGGTCCGCGCGGGTGCGTTCAACGTGCTCACGACGGTGTCGGGCTGGAACGGGCTGCCCGACGATCCGTCCATCATCGTGGGCATCCAGCTGTCGGGCGGGCTCGAGGGCTCGCAGTCGGATGCGGGACGTCCGCAACCGAAGTTCGACGGCACGGACGTGTGGACCGTGATGCCGGCCTCCGTCCTCGGCGGCGCGGACCTCGCGGGTCAGGACTGTCGCACGATCATCACGGGTTGCCTCGCGTCGAAGGCCGACACGAAGGCGTACGTGAGCGGCGGGGTCTTCGTCGCGCATCTCGACATCGCGCTGCCGATCGTGACGAACAACAGCTCGTTCACGATCGAGTTCGTCGCGGCGACGGTGACCGCGACGCTCTCGCGCACCGCGAACGGCTATCGCTCGGTGGGGGAGATCGACGGTCGCTGGCCGATCGATCGCTTGCTGCCGTCCCTCGCGCGCATCCCGAACCCGATCACGCCGGGCCGTGCGCTCTGTGCCACCGACTCCGGCCTCGAGATCTACAGCCTCGTGAAGAAGAGCGCGTGCGAGGGCATGGACCTCACCGCGAACCCGGCGCTCGATCGAACGAACGTGCCGTGCGACGCCATCAGCAACGCCATCACGTTCACGGGCGTGTCGGCCACGATCGGCACCGTGTACGAGCCCCCGAGCAGCAACAGCGACTGCGCCGACTTCCACGACACCTGCGCAACCCCCTGACCCAGGGTCATAAACGGGGAAATGACCCAGGGTCAGGAACCGAAAAATGACCCTGGGTCGGGATCAGGAGCCGTACTTCGCGACCAGCGCTTTCGCGCGTTCGACGAAGGCGGCCATGTGGTGGCGCTCGCAGTCGGCCCACGTCGCGAGGGTGCGAGTGTCCTCCACGCGATCGAGGAACACCTTGCCGTCGAGGTGATCGACCTCGTGCTGGAACGTGCCCGCGGTGAGGCCCTTGATGTCGAGCTCGACGTCCTTGCCGTGACG
>JAXDMI010000359.1:0-4403 GCA_034666145.1 Myxococcales bacterium
CCGCGCGCTCGAGCGTGTAGCTCGGGTTGCTCACGCTCGGAGCTTGCGGCGCGTTGCTCTCGTCAGCGAAGGCGCCGTGCGTGGCGAGCCCGAGCGTCCACACCACGGCGGCAGAGGGCAGCAGGTGCATGCAGTACGTCTTCTTCATGCGCGCTTCCGGCTGTAGAGCTCGAGGAGCGCGTCGAACATCTGTCCGCCGACCTCGACGCGTTTCAGATCGTCGGCGTGGCTCACCGCGATGCCGGCAACGAGGGCGGCGATGCCCGGTGCCTCGGCGCGGGCGAACTTGCCGTCCTTGATGTCGATGTCGTGGATGATCTCGGCGAGCGCACCGAGCCCTGCTTCACGAAGACCGAAGCGGTCGATGATGGTCTCGAACGAGCAATGGTCACCGACGTGGGTGAAGTCGGCCTCGAACATGTCGAACGTCACCTCGCCCTTCTTGGCCGCGTAACCCTGGCCCGGTACGAGCTTGAACCGCGCCTTCGAATCGATGAACCGCCGGATGAGCCACGCACACGCGATGCGATCGACGTGGACGTTCTTGCGCGTGACCCAGACGCGCCCTTGGTAGTCGGCGAGCGTCGGCTTCGCTCTGGACGACGCTCCGTCGGGAGCTGCGGGCGCCTTCGTGCTCCGACGGAGTCGCTCCTCGAGCGCGGCGATGCTCGACTCCGCAGCCTCGCGTCCCGGTGCGCCGAAGAAGTCGATCGCGACGACCTCGGTGATCCGCTTCTTGCGGCGCGCGAGGTCGACCTCGAGCTCCGCGCGGCGTCGCTCGTTCTTCAGCTCCGCGAGAGGCTTGCGCGCGAGCTCGCGAGCCTCCGCGGCGATCTCTCCGAAGTCCGTCTCGCGCGCCGCCTGGAAGAGCCCCTCGACTCGTTCGTCGCTGAGGCCGTCGACGAGGTTCGCTTCGCAGACCGTGGCCTCGCCGCCCTCCTGCGCGATCTCGCGGGACACCCACTGGAAGTCCTCGCGCGTCTGCTCGTTCGACGGCAGGACGTAGACCGCGTTCTTGATGGGCACGGCGCCGAGGCGTTGCAGTCGCCGCCCTACTTTCGCCCGGAAATAAGCCGGTTTCGGCGGGATCTGGTGGATCAGGAGCAGCCATCGCGGCTGCAGCTCGTGAGCCGCGACCTCGGGCTTCACCATCGGCTTCACGTCCCGCTCGGACGCATGATCCGCAGCACCGGCGTTCCCTTGGGGCCGGCCACGAGCGGGAAGAAGACACGATGCGTGACCGGATCGATCGCGACCGAGTGCGCGTGATCGCCGGGATGATCGTGACCGATGAGCACCACGCCGGGCTGCCGGAGATCGAACACGGTGACGTCACCGCTCTCCGCCGCGACATAGAGCCAACCGAGACCGGGATCGACGGCGAGGACATCGGGACCGCTGCCCGTCTTCGCGGTGGAGACGGCATGAGCGCCGCCGAGGTCGACGCGCGCCAGCACCTCGTTGCCCTCGCACGCGATGAAGGCGCTCTGTCCGTCGGGATGGATGCGCAGGCCGTGCGCGCCGTCGCAGCCGGGAAGCGGGATGGTAGCGGCGACCTTCGTCGTGGTGGCGTCGACGCCGACGAGCTGATTCGGCGGTGACGAGCCGACCACGGTGATCCAGAACCAGCCGCGCGCACTGTCGTAGACGACGTTGCCCGTCTCCGTCCCGAGCTTCACTTGCTTCCGCGCACCGCTGCCCGAGTCCCCGATGATCGACAGCGCGCCGTCTTGCTGATCCGAGACGCCGACCATCTTGTGCGTCGCGTCCCATGCGACGCCGTCGGGCCCGCGGCCGGTCTTGACGCGCTTGATCTCGGCGAGCGACTTGTCGTCGATGAGCACGAGCTGATCGGGCGAGCTCGTCACGAAGACGATGCCGACGTCGCCGGCGGCGACCACGCCTCGCGCGACGGGAATGCCCTTCAGCTCCTTCAGCACGGCGCCGTCCTTCAGGTCGGCGACGAGCACGGAGCCGTCGTTCATGTGCGTGACGACGAGGTGCCCAGAACCCGGATCGAGATCCTGGTAGTCGAAGCGCGTCGACCCGCCCGGCAACGGAACGTCGGAGACGAGGACGAGCGGCAGGTGCGCCTGCGCGGTTCCCGATGGGGTTCCGGGAACGGGTGCCGCCGCAGCATCGGGAGGAGCGGCGACGGTGCGCGCCGTGCTCTGGCAGGCGATGACACCGGCGAGCATCGCCGCAGCGAGCGACGCCGCCGTCCTGTGGAAGAGCGCGCTCACGTCGATTGCGCCCGGCCATCCCACGCCGTGAGATCGAGCGCACGCCTCACGACCGCCGCGAGATCGGCGGACTTCCCCTGGCCCCAGTAGTGGAGAAAGAGGATCCGCGGCGACTCGCCGGTCATGTGCGAGTGGATCGCGACGACGTGGATGCCGCCGCTGCGCAGCGCCTTCAGCACCGGCTGCAGCTCGCTCTCGGCAACGGCGAAGTCGCCGTCGACCACCGCGGCGTCGTCGGTGCCGCCGAACGCGGCCCACGTGTTGACGCCCATCGCCTTGCCGACGGTGCATCCGCACGCCGCTTGCGCCTTGCGGCCCATCGTCGCCTTGTACATGCCGTCCTTCGACGCGCCCTTCACGCCGAAGACGGCGTCGAGCTTCGCCGCATCGATCTTGCTCGCGCCGGTGGGGAGCGTGCCGCCGAACGAAGCGGCGACGGGCGCGGACTTCTGGCGAATGGCGTGCTGCGCATCGAGCATCGCCTTCACGCCCTTGCCGAGCTGCTCCACGGAGCCTTCGCCCCCGATGTGCATGAAGTAGACGTGCGGCTTGTCGAAGAAGAAGTGGTTGTGGAGCGCAGTCACCTCGACGCCGTTGTCGAGCGCGGCGCTCATGGCGGCGCTGACCTCGTCTTCGAAGAGCACGAAGTCGCCCATCACCATGGCTTCGACGCCGGGCTTCTCGCCGGGGACGAAGGCCGCCCATGACGTGAGCCCCATGAACGGAGGGAGCTTGTTCCAGCCGGCGACGTCGACGCGCTCTTCACGCGGGAACGAGACCTTTACGACGTTGTCGGTGGTCTCGGGCTTGGCGCCGGTCGCGGAGGCGATGCGCGCGGCGTCGAGCGGAGGCTTCGGAGTCGGTGCGGGCGCGGGCGCGGATGCGGACGCGGACGCGGATGCGGATGCGGACGCGGGCGAGGACGAGGACGAGGACGAGGACGAGGACGGGGACGCGGGCGCGAGGGGAGTCGGCGGAGGCGTCGTACCGCACGCGGAGGCGAGGGCGGCGGCGGCGATCGCGAGGAGCGACGAGCGGGAGAGCATCGAGGATGGATCTATGACAGTTGTGCGTTCGTAGCGACCTGTATGTGACAGCTGCTTGAAAGTCGCACTCCGGCGGCCGTCCATCACGCGTCGGATGGCGGGTCTTGCGTTCGGCGTTGCACCCGACGGCAGCTACACGGGCGTGCGCGCCAACGCTCTCGAGGACGACCTTCTCTTCTTCAAGGTCATGAAGGGGAAGCGAAACGTGCTCGAAACAATCAGCGGTAGCCCGACCGCAACGCGCACGTGGCACGCGCTCGTGGTGGAGCTCCACGGCGCGACGCTCGCCCTCGTGGTCGACGGCACGAAGCGTCTGGAAAAGCGGCTCGATCCGGTCCCGCGAGGCCGCGTCGGACACTGGTCGAAGGCCGACTCGAAGGTGCTGTTCGACGACCTCGAGATCACGCCGCTCTGAGCACATAAAGATTCGCGGAAGCGTCGCGAGCGCCTCGTCTCGTCGGCAAGGCGAGCTATCCTGAGTGAGTGTCCGTCGTTGGCCATGTCTTCGTCAACACGGCCTCCCTCGAGATCATCGCGAAGCGCATCGCCTCGTTCGCTGGTCCCATGGCGCGTCGCGACGACGGCGTCCTCTGCGCGGTTGCGCGCGCCGTGCTCGCGATGCCGAACCACGGCGTGAGCGTCGACGCGCGGCGCTACGCGTCGGTGGTCCTCGTCAACGAAGGCAAGACCGAGGCGGAGATCGCAGACAACACGATGGTCGTGTTCCGGTTGCTCTGTGACAAGGCCGACGTCGCAGTGCTCGCGACCTTGAACCTCGACCACACGCTGGCCACGTTCGAGCCCGGTATCCGCGAGTAGGGCTCATGAGGGACAAGAAGAAGCGGAAGCCCGCCAAGGCAAGCAACCCCGCGCCTCTCCCGCGCGTTCGTCGCATGTCGAAGGGCGTGCACTTCGGGCTCACCTTCGTGGGGCTGATCTTCGCCGGTCTCCTCGCGTACACGATCTGGCAGTACGTCTCCGCCGCGCAGCAGGAGAAGGACGCCATCGAGCGCGCACGCCTCGACGCAGGTTCGTGAATCGCTCCTGATTCAGAGCAGCGTCCTCGCGCGTCGCAGCTCGATCGCCGACCACGACGACACGGCCTTCGCCGCTT
>JAXDMI010000360.1:0-10122 GCA_034666145.1 Myxococcales bacterium
GACCCTGGGTCATTTGCACCCGAAATGACCCTGGGTCAGGTGAGGAATGGGGCGAAAAAAGTTTCGGCTTCCGAGAGGATACGGGGGATCGAGGCGCTGAGCTCGTGGCCGTCGTCGACCTCGACCAGACGGACGTGGCGCTTGCCGCGCGCGAAGGCTCGCGACCGATCGATGTCGACGACCTCGTCGTTGCGGCCGTGGACGATCAGCACCGGCACACGGACGTCGGGAAGTCCGACGTCGAGCCGCTCCAGCTCCTCGACGAAACCGAAGTCGACGCGCGCCTTCTGCTTCGTCGCGTAATCGTCGACGGCGAGGAAGCCGTCGCGCTTCCACGCGTCCCACGCCTCGCTCGCCATCTGCGACTTCCACCGCTCCGCGAGGCGGAACGCCGGCGCCATCGCGAGCACCGCGCACACGCGCGCGTCCTCTTCGGCGACGCGGCACGCCGTCAGACCGCCGAGGCTCGAGCCGATCAGCACGGCGCGTGCGCTCGCCTGCGGTCCGGGCGGCGCGCTCGGCGCGTCTCCGTCGATGGCGGCGCGAACGCGCGATTTGATCGCAGAAAAGCGCAGGTTTTCGAACGACGGAACGCGGAGATCGAGCGCGTCGATGGCGAGGCCGCGGGCCTTGCCCCACGCCTGGAAGGCACGCGCCTTCGTGGAGGCCGGGCTCGACGCGAAGCCATGGAGATAGAGCCACGCAGGCCCAGCGCCGCTGCCGATCGACGAAGAGCTCATGGGCGCGAGGTGCCCGCTTCGGATTTCTCGGGTTTGTCGGCGAGGATAGGGCTGCGCTGGACCTTGACGTCACGCTTGTGTCCGCCGCGGTCGACGGTCAGCGTGAGCGTCGAGCCGACGTTCCCGCGGACCGCCTTGCGCACGTCGTCCTGGCTCAGTTCCTTCACCGATTGGCCGTCGATCGCGAGGATTTCGTCGTCGATCTCCAGGCCCGCCCGGTCCGCGCCCTGGCCCGGCGGGATGCCGCGCACGAACAGCCGGCCTTCGGTCGTCTTGCCCAGGAGGGCCCCGATGGTGCCCGGGGCCGACGACGCGCACGCCGATATGACGAAGGCGAACAGCAAAAGACTCAACAGTGATACGACGCTGCGAGGCGCCCGCGGCGCCCCGCGAGATCCGACAAGAGCGTTCCACGAATGCTGAATTTTTCCAGCACCACGCAAACGACCGCGCGTCGTCGTTGCATTCGAACGCAACGGCTCGATATCCTTCTCTCGCTCTCCGCTGACCACTCTGCGCGCACGATGGGTGCGCATTTCCGTGCGACCGGTTCGCGCACGCAGCACTGAGAACGCTCCGACCATGTGGAAGCTGGTCATCGAGGACGACGAAGGGAAACGCACGGTCGTCCCTCTTACGCGCGATGACTACACCATCGGGCGACAAGAGGGGAACACGATCCGGCTGACGGAGCGGAACGTCTCGCGTGAGCACGGCCGCATCAAGCGAAAGCGCAACGGCGCTGCCGCGCCTGCTCCTCCGACGAACGGCTCCGCGAAGGACAACTTCGTCCTCGAAGATCGTTCGAGCTACAACGGGCTCTTCGTCAACGGTCTGCGCGTCGCGCACACGCAAGATCTCCAACACGGCGATCTGATCCAGATCGGCGACTACCGCATCGTGCTCCAGGACGACGCCGCGTCGTCGATCGAGACGGCGGCGATTCCGGTCACGACCACCGACCCCGGGCACGACGCAAAGGCGACCATCCCGATGGCCGCGGCGTTCCGCGGTCAGGATCTCACCGATCGCCCGAGCCGCTTCGTCATGCTCGTCGGCCCCACGCCGGGCGTCGAGTATCCGCTCGAGCGCGAGCGTATGACCATCGGCCGCGCCGAGGACTCGAGCATCTCGGTCAACCACAACTCGGTCTCGCGCCTGCACTGCGAGGTCCACGCGCTCGGCGACGGTCGGTACGAGATCGTCGACAAGGGCTCGTCCAACGGCGTGCGCGTCAACGCCGTCGAGCTGAAACGAAGCATCATCGAGGCCGGCGACGTCATCGAGCTCGGCGACGTTCGCTTCAAGTTCGTCGGCGCCGGTCAGGTCTTCGTCCCCGGTCCCAACGAGAGCCAGCAGCTCACCGCGATCAGCGACCGCGAAGCCGAGCTCGCCGATCCGCGTCGTAAGAGCTGGGGCGGCTACGCGCTTCCCATCGTCGGTGCCGGCCTCGTCGGTGCGCTGATCATCCTCGCGTTCGTGTGGGTGCTGCGCGCGCGCGCCGCCGACAACGGGCCGGGCAACATCACGACGTCGCCCGACACCGAGCAGGCGCTCGTCATCGAAGCGAAGAAGACCTGCACGCCCGACGATTGCGACGCGGCGTACCAGCAGATCTCGAGCTTGCCCGACAAGTCGCCGTGGCGTTCGCACAAGGACTTCCGCGACATCGAGAACATGTGGGCCGACTCCATGTTCAAGAAGGCGGCGGCCGCGACCGACGTCACGGTCAAGCGCGCGATGCTCGCGAAGGTCGGCGCCGCAGCGACGCTCGACGAGAGCCACCGCGCAAAGCTCGCCGCTGCGCTCGCCGATCTCGATCAGCCCGCGGCCACACCGAGCCAGCTCCCCGTCGCATCGGTGACGCCGCCGGTCACGTCCACGCCGCTCGCGGTCGCAACGCCGCCGGTCGTACCCCCGAGCGCCGCTCGTCCTCCCGTGACCACGCACGCGACGACGACGACGACGGGCACTGCCGTCACGCCGCCGGCCACGACGACGACGCCCACGGTGAAGCCGCCCAGCGGTCCGAGCGCGCTCGACAAGGCCAACGAGGCCGCTCTCGAAGGACGCTACGCAGACGTGCGCCGCTTGCTCGAGCAGAAGGTGCGCGCGGGTCACGGCAACTCGGAAGAGGTTCGCCTCGTTCGCAAGGCGTGCTCGTCGCCGTTCGACAAGGCGTGCGTCGACGACATCAAGGCCAAGTACCCCTGAGCGGGGAAGGCCGGGCGCAGCACCGTGTCCGAAGGCATCCTGCTCTCGTCCGTCGCGCGGGGCACGCTGCTGCCCGCAGCCGAGCGCCTCGCTCGGCTCGACGCCGCGCTCCCGCAGATACGCGCTGCCCTCGACGGTGAGCACGACGCCGTCGCCATCGAAGCGACGCTCGCGTGCTTGCTCTGGGAGACGCTCGTGCAGACGAGCTGGTGCGGCTTCTATCGTCGCGTCGACGAGCGCACGCTCGCCGTCGGCCCGTACCAGGGAACGATGGGCTGCCTGCGGATCGATTTCGCGCGCGGCGTGTGCGGTGCGTGCGCGCGTACCGGTGAGATGCAGCTCGTGCCCGACGTCTCGCTCTTCCCCGGGCACATCGCATGCGACGACCGCACGCGCTCCGAGCTGGTGCTGCCGGTATCGCGTGCGGGGACCGTGCTCGCCGTGCTCGATCTCGACTCGCCGCATCTCGATGCGTTCTCGGCCGAGGAAGCGGAGCGCCTGGCTTCGCTCATCGCCGACGTCTTCGCGAAGGCGTCGTTCTGATCGACCGACCAAGCGGAGCAAGACGAGGCGAATCCCATGAGCGACGAAACACCCGACCCGTTCGCGCAGCTCGAGCGCTCTCATCGACGACTCGAAGAGCGGCTGGAGGACCTGACGTGGGCAGCGCGCGAGGCGAAGGGCGCTGCCGCGGACGTCGACGCGCTCCGTGACGTGGCCGCGTTCTTCACGCGCGCCGTGCGCCGTCACGAGGAAGACGAGGAGAGCTCGCTCTTCCCGCGACTGCGCGGCAACGCGCAGATCGAGCCGCTCCTCGCGCGACTCACCGAAGAGCATCGCGAGCACCTCGCGCTGCACGCGCGGCTCGACGCGATCATCGCGAAGCTCGATGCCGCGCCCGACGAAGCGGCTGCCATCGCCGACCTCGCCGCCGTCTCCGAGGCGCTGACGCTTGCCTACCGCTCGCACGTCGACGCCGAAGAGCGGACGCTGTTCCCTGCCGCGCGTGCGGCGCTCGATGCCGAGGCGCTCGCGTCGATCGCCCGTGAAATGCAGGACCGACGTGGCGGTGGCGGTGGCGGTGGCGGCGGCGGTGGCGGTGGTCGCGGAGGCGGCGGTCGCGGAGGCGGTGGTGGTGGCGGCGGAGGGGGAATGCGCCGCGTCGGCTGACGCGCGTACAACGCCCGCGCGAAATCGTCCGCGAGACCGGCACGACGGTGTCGTTCCCGTATTCTCTCTTCGATGTGGCCGTTCCGTGATCCCAGGACCGAGATTCCGACCTTCCACGTCGAGAACACGATCGGAGCGGGCAGCCGCGTCCGCGGCGATCTGAGCGGCCCCGGCGGCTTCCGCGTCGACGGCAATGTCGAGGGCGCGATCTCCGCCGACGGACCTGTGGTGGTCGGCGAAGGAGGCGTCGTCGAGGGCGTCGTCCGCGGACGCAACGTCGTCGTGCTCGGACGCGTTCGCGGCGACGTGCATACGACGGGTCATCTCGAGATCGGGCCGAAGGGCAAGGTGCTCGGCGACATCACGGCGAAGAGCTTCCGCATGCACACGGGCGGCGTCTTCCGCGGCACGAGCTGCATGCCGGGCGAGGAAGAGATTACGACGGTGCTGCTCGCAGCGAGGAGCTCGACGAGCACCCCCGAGACGCGTGTTCGCACGCTACCGCCGCCGAACGGCGCGGTGCCGCCCCCGCCTGCGCTCGCGGAGCTCGCCGAGCAGGTCGCGCGTTCGTCCGACGTCCCGGACGAAGCGATCAGTCATCAGCGCTTGATCACGACCGATGACGCCGAGTCATCGTCGCAGGCGCGTCGCGCATCGGGGTCGTAGGCCCCGTGGAGCAGGCGAGGACGGCGAGCGTGACCGCTTCGAGCCGCTCAGTGATGTAGGTAGAACTTCCAGAAGGCGAAGCCGGCCGCGGCCAGCGCGAGCAACACGATCCAGGTCATGTTGCTGCTCTTCTCGGCGCGCTTGATCTTGACGGTGTCGCCGCCGGCCTTGTCGGCGACCGCGGTCTTCGCCGCCTTCTTGTCGTCGGCCTTCGCGGGGGCAGCCTTTGCGTCGGCGGCCTTCTTGTCGTCCGCCTTGGCGTCGGCGGTCTTGGCATTGGCGTTCTTGCCGTTGCCCTTCTTGCCGTTGCCCTTCTTCGCGTTCTTGTCGTTCGACTTCTTGTCGTTCGACTTCTTGTCGTCGGCCTTCTTCGCTTCGGCCTTCTTCGCCTCGGCGTTCTTGGCTTCTTCGTCGGCTTTGGCCTTCGCGGCGGCGGCTTTCGCCTCCTCGGCCTTGCGCTTCTCCTCGGCAGCCTTCGCGGCTTCCTCGGCTTTCGCAGCTTCGGCGGCCTTCGCGGCTTTCGCTTCTTCGGCGGCCTTCGCCGCTTCGTCGGCCTTGCGCTTCTCCTCGGCGGCGCGTGCCTGCGCAGCCTCCTCGGCCTTGCGCTTCTCCTCGGCGGCGCGGGCCTCCTCGGCAGCTTTCGCGGCCTCGGCCTTGCGCTTCTCTTCGGCCGCGCGCGCTTCTTCGGCGGCGCGCTTCGCAGCGGCCTCCGCTTCCTTCGCTGCTTCGGCGGCCTTCGCTGCTTCCGCGGCCTTCGCGGCAGCTTCAGCGGCGGCGCGCTCGTTCTTCGACGACTCCGACTCGAGGTTCGCGAGCATCGAGTCCTGCGAGTCGTGCTTCTTCGGCGTCGCTGCAGCGGTGGCGGCGGCGGGAGGGGAGCTCGCGCGTGCGGCCTCGCCGATCGCGTTGCTCATCACCCAGCGCTCGTAGGTCGGCAAGGAGACGCGACGCTCGCCGACGGCGATGTCGAACGGCCCCTGCGAGACCTTGCGCGCCTCACCGAACAGCGGGACCTCGACGCGACGGTCGTTGGTCTCGGCGAGCTTGCTCGCGATCTCCTGCGCGAGCTTGGTGTACTTCTCGCCGCTTCCGACGAGCTCGCCGAGCGCCTTCTCGAAGGCCTCGAGATCGACCTCCGCGGTGCCGGAGCCGTCGGCGGCGGCGCGCGGAAGCGCCGCGGCCAGCTCGACGGGGAGCTCACTGACGCGATCCTTCGAGAGCGCGCGAAGCAGGCGATCGGGAAGGCCGTCGAGGACGCGCTCGATGGCTGCGTTGTCGGCGCGCTCGCCGAGCATCGCGCCGACCGACTGCACGAGGTCGCCCTCGATGCGGATCTGCTCTTCTCCCCCGCCCTCGGCGAGGTAGTAGAAGCTGCTCGTGACGCGATCGACGCCGATGGTGTGAACGCGGGCCCCGAGCTCGACGAGCTTCGGAACGAGCTTGCTCGACACCGCGACGAGCGGGCTCTTCTGCGCCGCCTGCGAGGTGAGCGGCATCTTCACCGGGGGGATCTGCTCCTCCGGCATGACCATCTTGGTCGAGCGGCGGATGTCCTCCGTGAGGGCATCGCGCTGGACGACCGACACCTCGGTCGACCAACCAAGGATGCCCTTGGGCACGTGCCAGCCTGCGGCCGGGCCGGTGTGAGCAACGATTCGCGCGCGTTCGTCTTCGCCGACGAATAGTACGCCCGGCAAGACCAGAGGGGGACTGGCCATCGAGATCGGCGAGGCTACCACGGAACGCCGAAGAGATGCCCACTTCACTGCGGGCGGGGGTGTTCTATAAGTACGGACAGTGGTGAAACGCGAGACGATCCAGCGCGTCGCGACGCCCACGGCGATCCTCGTCGGGGTAGCAGAGCCTCTCGCGACGGTATGCGCCGACGTCCTGGCGGCGGGCGGTCTCAAGGTCCTCCGCGTGGGCCATGTCGCGGCGGCGTGCGAGCGGATCCCGGTCGTGATGCCACAGATCGTGGTGGTCTCGACCACGATGCGCCCCGACGACACGGAGATGCTGGCCGATCGCTGCGTGGCGGTCGGCGCCGAGGTCATCAAGCTGGCGCCGGAGTCAGCGGCCGACGGCGCGGTTCGCACGCTGCTGAAAGACGCGGCGAACATGGCGCTCATCCGTTCCCTTCGTCGCGGCGGCTGAGGGCCCGCCTGAAGGCGTCAGCTGAGCCTTGATGCAGCCGCGCTCTTGGTAGGCCAGGTACGCTGCGTGCTACGATCGACAGGCATGGAAGCGGAATCGCACAACCTCGATCGCGTGGCCTGTCCGTCCTGCGGCGGCGCCGGTGGCGGCCCGTTCGGTCGCGCGGGAAGCGCGTGGGACGACGACGAGTACGTGTGCCCCCGTTGCAAGGGCGCCGGCTCCATCGCGCTCGACGACGTGATGGTCCAGAGCCAGAGGCCCGGCATCGTGAAGGCGGTCCCCGACGTCGCCGCGCCTCCCGCCGAGAAGAAGCGCAAGGCGAGCGCGTGAGCAGCTAGCCGGCTCATGGTCGACCGGCTCGAGTGCACGATGATGCCCTACGCGTGGGGCTCACGAACGGCGATGGCCGAGCTGATGGGCCGGCACTCCCCGTCGAGCGCGCCGGAGGCGGAGCTGTGGATGGGCGCGCATCCCATGGCGCCGTCGCTCCTCTCACGAGACGGCCAGAAAAAAGGCCTCGGCGAGGTGATCGCGCAGAGCGCGACGAGCGAGCTCGGCGCCGAGGTCGAGTCCGCATACGGGCCGCGACTCCCCTTCCTCGTCAAGCTGCTCGCTGCGGGGCAGCCGCTCTCGTTGCAGGCGCATCCGAATGCCGAGCAGGCGAAGCAAGGCTTCGCCGAAGAAGACCGCCGCGGCATCCCGCGTGACGCGCCGAACCGCAGCTACAAGGACACGTCACACAAGCCGGAGCTGCTCTGTGCGCTCGTGCCGGTCGAGGCGCTGTGCGGGTTCCGCCGCGTCAGTGAGACGCTTCGCCTCTTCGACGAGCTCGCGGTGCGTGAGCTCGAGCCGGTCCTCACGCCGCTGCGCAACGTCCCGGGCCCCGAGGGCCTCCGCACCATCTTTCGCACCCTCATGACGATGCGCCACGACGAGGGCGCACGCGTCGTCGCCGCGACGATCGCTGCTTGTCGGACGGCGCTCGATGCGGGGGATACGCGATTCCGGCGCGAATACGAGTGGGCGACGAAGCTCGCTGCGCTCCATCCCGGCGACGTCGGCGTCGTGAGCGCGCTGCTCTCGAACCTGATCCAGCTCGCGCCCGGCGAAGCGCTCTATCTAGGTGCGGGGAATCTACACGCATATCTCTCGGGCTTCGGCGTCGAGGTCATGGCGAGCTCCGACAACGTGCTGCGCGGCGGTCTGACGAAGAAGCACGTCGACGTCCCCGAGCTGATGCGCGTGCTCGACTTCGCGGAGGGTCCCGTGCAGCCGATTCGCGCACGCGCGCTCGACGCGCACGAGCGCGTATGGGACACGCCCGCGCGCGAGTTCCGTCTCTCGCGCATCGACCTCGAGCCGGGCGCCGGCGCTGTGACCCGTGCCGCGCGGGGGCCGGAGATCCTGCTCTGCACGAAGGGCATCGTCGCGGTCGCGCCCGCGGATGGCTCGCCCGAGGTGGTCCTCGAGCCGGGCTCATCGGCGTTCGTGCCGGCCGCGACCGGCAGCTACGCGCTGCGGGCAAACGCGGAAAACGCCCAGAACAAGGCGCCGGCGCACGCGTCTGTCTACCGCGCCACCGTCAATCTCACGTAGCCTTCAGCTCGATGCAGGCAGCACCCTGGCCCGGCCCTCAGGCGCAACGACGCCCCGATCCCGAAGGCACGCGGAAGATCGTCGGCGCGATTCTCTATGCGCTCGGCATGCTCGGCGGAGGGCTGCTCCTCCTCCTCGTGTTCATCGTCCCCGCGCTCTTCTCGAAGGACTCGGGCGGTCAGCTGCACGCGATGTTCATCGGCGCGGTCTTCGCGCTGCCGGCGCTGGTGGTCTACCTGTGGATCCCGTGGATCGTCGATCGCTACGATCCCGAGCCGTGGTGGTGTCTGCTGCTCGCGCTCTCGTGGGGCGCCGTTGCGGCATGCGGATTCGCGGCGGTGATCAACACGGCGGTGCACGTCACGGGTGACGTCGCCCTCGGCAAGGGCTTCGGCGACGTGCTCGGCGCATGCGTGAGCGCGCCGATCGTCGAGGAGTTCTTCAAGGGCCTCGCCGTCTTCGGGATGTTCTTCTTCTTGCGCCGGCAGTTCGACGGCGTCGTCGACGGCGTGATCTACGCGACGTTCTCCGCGCTCGGCTTCGCGGCGGTCGAGAACATCATCTATTACAGCAACGCTGCGCAGGAGAGCAGCAACGTCCTCATCGGCACCGTCGTGGTGCGCGGCATCCTCGGGCCGTGGGGTCATCCGCTCTACACGTCGATGACGGGACTCGGCTTCGGCATCGCGCGCGAGACGAACAAGACTTGGCTCAAGTGGCTCGCGCCGCTCGGCGGGTACATGTTCGCGGCGTTCCTGCACTCGACGTGGAACACGGCAGCGACCCTATCGAACACGCTCGTGCTGCTGATGCTGCCGCTGTGGTTCCTCTTCGTGATCGCCTTCTTCGGCCTCGTGATCTGGCTCGTGAAGCGCAAAGGGAAGATCATCCGCGATCACCTCCGCGACGAAGTGCTCATGGGCAACCTCACGCCCTGGGAGCTCGAGCTGATCACGTCGCCGATCGGGCGGATCAAGGCAACGTTCAACTTCGGCGGCCGCGCCGGGCGCAAGTTCATCGACGCCGCGGCTCGTCTCGCGCTGAGCAAGTGGCACACCGGCCGCGCCACGCAGGGTCGCAAGCTCACGGTGAGCGCCGACATGATCCTGCCGCTCCGCCAGGATCTCTTCCGCCTGCGCAACGACGTCTCGAAGGCGCTCGGCAAACAAGTCGAGCAACCGCGCCCGTGGACCCCTCCGCAGATGCAAGTGCCTCCGGGGACGCAACAGTCCGCGCAAGGCTACGGCGGCTACAACGCGCCGGGCGGCGGGCAACAGTACCGCCCCTAGCAGACGCCTTTTTCGGGAAACGCGGAGGCACCACGGTGGCACGGAGCCAATACGCGACTACTCCTTGTCGGCGGCGGCCTTCGACGTGATGCCGTGTTCTTCCATCTTGGCGTAGAGCTGCGGGCGGCCGATGCCGAGTTGGCGGGCGGCTTCGGAGCGGTTGCCGTGCGCGCGCTCGAGCGACTCCAGGATCATCCGCTTTTCCAGCGCGGCCGTTGCTTCGCGCAGCGAGGCCGGTAGCGCGTCGGGAGCGCCAGCGACCGGCGCCATCGACCCCCGCGGCGTTCGCGAGC
>JAXDMI010000361.1:0-4684 GCA_034666145.1 Myxococcales bacterium
GCCCTTCTCCTTCTTCAGATCGAGCGCGCGATTGGCGATCCACTTGAAGCCGGTGAGGACCTCTTCGTAGTGCGCGCCGAGCGCGCCTGCCATCGCGCCCAGCATCGGCGACGAAACGATCGAGGCGATGACCAGAGGCTCGCCGCCCCCCGCTCCGCCGGGAGCGACCGCCCGATCGAGGCTCTTCAGCCCGCCCGTGAGGATGTAGTGCCCGAGGAGGGCGCCGACCTGATTACCTGTAAGCTGCACGTATCCGGTCGGTGAAGAGGCGCTGGGCAGGGCGACGGCGAGGCGATCGGCATCGGGATCGTTCGCGACGACGAGGTCCGCCTTCAGCTTCCGCGCGAGCGCGAAGGAGAGGTCCATCGCGCCCTTCTCTTCGGGGTTCGGGAACTCGACGGTGGGGAAGCGACCATCGGGCTTCTGCTGCTCCGGCACCGACGTGACGTTCGGGAATCCCGCATCGGCGTAAGCAAGGCGCGCGAGCACGTCTCCGACGCCGTGCATCGGCGTGTACACGATGCGGAGCGAACGATCGCCGTCGGTCCTCACGCCGAGCTTCTTCACCTCGGCGAGATACGCATTCGCGACGGCGTGCTTGTCCCGGGGGCCCTCGTCGAGGATCGTGACGAGCCCCTTCGCCTTCGCTTCGTGGAGCGACGGGCGCGGCACGTCCTTCGCGGCCGGCGCCTTCTCGATGGCGTGCGCGATCCCGACGTCGGTAGGCGGGATGATCTGGGCGCCGTTTCCCCAGTACGCCTTGTAGCCGTTGTACTCGGGCGGATTGTGGCTCGCGGTGACCATGACCCCCGCCGCGCAGCCGAGGTGCGCGACCGCGAACGCGAGCAGCGGCGTGGGCACCACGTCGGCGAACAGCTGAGCGGGAACGCCTACGCCTGCGAGCGCGCACGCCGTGTCCTCGGCGAGCTCGCGGCTCATGCGTCGGCCGTCGTAGCCGATGACGACCCCCTTCGAGACGTCGTTCGGCGACGACTCCTTCAGGTACGCAGCGAGGCCGTACGTGGTTCGCAGCACGACCGCACGGTTGATGCGATTCGGCCCGGCGCCGATGACTCCGCGCAGCCCGGCTGTACCGAACTCGAGCGCACCCGCGAAGCGGTCTGCGAGATCGGTCTTCGTGGGATCGACAGCCGACACGAGTCCGTCGATTTCGGCGCGCGCGTCGGGATCGGGGTCGTTGGCAGCCCAGGCACGTGCGCGGTGGAGGAGCTCGGCGAGGTCCATGCACTCCCGCTTACCACAGTGACGAAGCGGTCCGCGAGGCACGACGCGCAGCACCCGAGAGAGGCACGTCGAATGCTTTCACCATGGCGAGCCTCCCGATGCGCTCATGCCGCGCGCTACGGCTCACGGCAACAAGAGGCGTAACGAGACAAACGTGACGGACTTTTGCAGACCTCGGGCTGTCGACGGGACTGCAGATCGAGAAAGCGAGAAAGGGATACCGAGATGAAGACCATTGCATGCATCGGAGCCGCATCGATCGCGCTCGCCGCCTGCGCGTCGAGCCCAGTCCCAGCGGACAGGTTGGCGAAGTCGACCGCGGCCGTACGCAGCGCGCAAGAAGTCGGAGCCGAGAAGGTTCCGCCCGCCGCGCTGCATCTGAAGGTCGCAAATGAGGAGCTCGACCTCGCGAAGAGGCTCATCGAGAACGGCGACAACCGGCGCGCCGAGTACGTCCTACTCCGCGCGCAGGCCGACGCGGATGCCGCGTTGCAGCTCGCACGAGAGGACCAGGCTCGCGTCGACGCTCAGAGGACGATGATCGAGGTACAGCGGGTCAAGGCCGCCCACCCGGAGGGATCGTGATGAAAACGCTAGCGCTCACCGCAGGTGGATTGATCCTGGGGCTCGTCGCGGGCTGCGCGCACGAGCCGCCCAGGGAGCTGAAGAACGCGCGCGCCGCGTATCAAGACGCGGCCGACTCGCCAGGCGCGACGCTCGCCTCGACCGACGTCTACGAGGCGAAGAAGTCGCTGCAACGTGCGGAGGCTTATTACAACGAGAGGGGTGACGAGCCCGAGACGCGCGACCTCGCGTACGTCGCCGAACGCATGGCGATCATCGCCAAGTCGAAGGGCAACAACGTCATCATCCTGAACGAGAAGCAGCAGGCGCTCGCCGACCTCGATCAGTGGAAGCAGCAGCAGGCGGTCGCGATGCGCCAGCAGCTCGGTCAGACGAAGGAACAGCTCGCGACGTCGCAGCAGGCGCTCGACAGCGAGCGTCAAGCACGCGTCGCGGCGGAGCAACGCACAGCCGACGCTCTGCTCAAGATCAAGGGCATGCAGACGAAGGAGGATCAGCGCGGCCTCGTGCTCACGCTGACAGGCGACGTCCTCTTCGCGTTCGGCAAGAGCGAGCTGCTCCCGACCGCGCAGAAGAAGCTCAACGACGTGGTCACGGCGTTGAAGGACGATCCGCGCACCATCACCATCGTCGGACACACCGACTCGATCGGCAGCGACGAGACGAACATGCAGCTCTCGCAGAGACGCGCGGATGCAGTCCGCACGTATCTCACGACGCACGGCATCCCGGACGAGAGGGTGAGCTCGCAGGGCATGGGCAAGAGTCAGCCCGTCGCGGACAACAAGACCGCGGAGGGTCGGGCCAACAACCGCCGCGTCGAGATCATCCTGAACGGCTCGGCGAACAAGCAAGGCACGCCGCAGCCGGGCAGCCGTCAGAACAGCGACAACACGGGCAACAAGCAGCCGTGAGCTCGTGAGCTCCGAGAGCTCGTGAGCTCGCTACGCTGACAGCGCGTTACAGCCAGAACGGCGACACGAGGGCCGCGACGTACCAGGGCCATTCGTGCCGCCGTTTGAACGACGGCAGCACACCCCACGTCTGCTTGCCTTGCGTGATGGCGTCCTTCGATCCCGCCTCGTCCTTGCGCTTGGCGCGCGCGCGCGCGAGCTTCACGTACGCCTGCACCGACGACTGGTTCTTGCCGATGAAGCGCTCGAGCGAGTCCTCGGCCTCTTCCCAGCGTCCCAGCTTCGCGAGCGCATCGCCGGCGACGAGATACGGATCGCCGCGGCCCACTTCCGGCGCGATGGCGATGGCGGCGACCAGCGGCTCGAGCGCCGCCTCGGGCTCGCCGCATTTCAGGCGCGCGATCCCGAGCTGGAAGAGGAGCTCGGCGTCGTCGAGCGAGCCTTGCGGATGCCGCGTCGACTCGGCCATGCGCTGGCGCGTCTTCTCGATGAGGAAGATCGCCTGCTTGGGGCGCTTCCGTTCGAGATAGAGGCGAGCGAGGTCACGCGTCGCCATCATGTTGCTGGGGTTGATCTCGATCTCGGCGCGCAGGCGCGAGATCTTCCCCATCGTGCGGAGCCACACCACGGGGTCGGGCAGGAAGCCCCGACAGAGCCAGAAGCCGAGCGCGAGGACCGCGGCGGCCGGGTTCTGCGTCGCGTACGCGAGCAAGAACGAGAGGAGGTAGTAGCTCCAGTAACCCATCGGCCGCGATCCCTTATACGCGATCGCCGGAGGGCCCTCCCCTCGTGATGTCAGGTGGCGTCATTTGTGCCGTGACGACCGGGTGCGCACGCTCCGTTGATGAAGAGAGTCCTCGCCGGTTGCCTGCTCGCTTCGTCGCTGGCTGCGCCCAGCATCGCCCGCGCCGATGACGACCGCGTGCACGTGCACATCAAATCGGAGAAGCACGTGCAGCTCGAGAGCCGCCCTTCGCAGGATGATGCATGGATGGTCGCCTGCGACTCGCCCTGCGACCGCGATCTCCCGCTCGGCGACGAGTACCGCATCCTCTACGGGACGAAAGCGACGGCGACTCGTGGTGACACGTTTCGCCTCTCGGCATCGCCCGGCGGTTCCGTCAACCTCACGGTCGACGGCGGCTCCACCGCGCAGGCGGTAGGAGGCGTCGTGCTGGGAGCCGGCGGCGTCGCGCTGGCAGTCGTAGGCCTGCTCGGCGTCGCGGCGGTGGCATCCGTCCCGAGCTCGTCGTCCGACAGCAACGTCAAGACCGCCGAATGCTCGATCTGCGGCGGCGGGCTTCGCGACCTCGTCGCGCTGGTGTCCGCCGTCGCGCTCATCGCGGGCGGTGGTGCCATCCTGACGGGCGTGCTCCTCGTCAACGACGCCGGCCCGAGCACCTCGCAGAAGCCGGTCTTCGCTCGCGAGCCGACCTGGTCGGGCCCGCGTGGGGCCGCGCCGGACAAGCGCGCGTTCGTCGTGCCGCTATCGTTCTCGTTCTGACGATCTCGGTCGGCTACGGCGTCGCTTGGCGCATGCCCGGGGCTTCGCGGCCGGTCGCGGAGACGTACTCGTCGTACGAGCCGCCGTAGACGTGCGTCTTGCCGTCCTTGGTGAGCTCGAGGATGCGCGTCGCGATCGAGCGGAGGAACGCGCGATCGTGGCTCACGAAGACGATGGTGCCTTCGTAGGCCTCGAGCGACTTCACGAGCGCTCGCTTGGTCACGAGATCGAGATGGTTCGTCGGCTCGTCGAGCACGAGAAGGTTCGGGGCATCGAACAAGATCTTCGCCAGCGCGAGTCGCGCCTTCTCGCCTCCCGAGAGGATGCGGATCGGCTTGTCGTGATCGTCACCATGGAAGCCGAACGCGCCCGCGAGGCTGCGCAGCGTCCCGATGTTCGTGGTCGGTGAATGCGCGACGAGCTCCTCGAGCACGGT
>JAXDMI010000362.1:0-5164 GCA_034666145.1 Myxococcales bacterium
CGCCGCACCGCACGCCGATATCGTCATCGATGACGATATCGAGGAGCTCGCGAGGAGCCGCACCGAGACGACGGAGTAAGCGTGTCGAAGACGCTCATCGTCACACCTACGTACAACGAGAAGGAGAATCTCGCGCGATTCGTCGAGTCGGTCCGGGCGGCGTATCCGCAGGCCGATCTGCTCATCGTCGACGACAATTCGCCCGACGGAACAGGCGCCATTGCGGACGCCATCGCAGCGGCGTCGGCAGGCACTTCATCTCGAAGGGCGGCTCTCTCTATGCGAGGACGATCCTCGGGCTCGGCATTCGCGATCTCACGAGCGGATTCAAGGCCTTCACGAGGCGCGCCCTCGAGGCGATCGACTTCGCGAGCGTCCGCTCGAGCGGATACTCATTCCAGATCGAGATGACCTATCGCGCGGCGCGCAAGGGCATGCGCATCGTCGAAGTCCCCATCGTCTTCGTCGATCGAACCCTCGGCCGCTCGAAGATGAGCCGCCGGATCTTCGTCGAAGCGATGGGAGTCGTTTGGAAGTTGCGAGCCGAGGCGCTCTCCGGGCGTACCTGACGGTCAGGGCGTTGGCGCAGGCTCCGGCAGCGACGCAAGGTCTTCGATCTCGCTCTCGGTGAACGGCGCCTCCGAACCTTCGGCGAGCGCTCTCGCGCGAACGTCCGCGAGCTTCATTTCCGCGAGCTGTCGCCGCCGGAGCTCCGCGGGTGCAACGTCGAGCGGCACGCGCCGGGGAAGGTAGACCCAGGCGGGCGTGGCTGGCGACTGAAGCGCCAGTCTCCTTCGCCCATAGGGGAGCCGCCTTGCTACGAAGTACGACGAGAGCAGCGGCGTTCGTAGGTCGTCGATGTCCTCGAGCAGCGTCGGCGGCCAGTCGTCCGTTCGGAAGTCGTGATAGCGCGCATCGTCGACGACGGCGGCGTAGCTACGACTACGGAGCGCCGAAACGAGATCCGCAGGCGAATGCCCGTCGACACGAACGACATCTGCGAGGGCCGAGATGTGAAAGTGACGCACCCGCGAGATGTGCCCGCGTGAGGGGATCAAGACCTCCCCGTTGCGCTCGAGCATCGCGATTTCGGAACGCAAGCGCTCCTCGTCCGCCCTCGAAGCTGCGCTTGGAACCAAGGGTCGCGGATCGTAGGTCCAGACCAGGAGCTGGAGCAGGACTGCTCCCGCCGTCGCGAGACCGATCCATGCGAGCGTGCGGAAGCGCTCTTCGACGCGTGAGGCACTCACCCCCACGGCGACGGCCGCGCACGTGCTCCACGGGATGAGGACGTTGATCCAGCCGCCGATGTGGAGGCGGCTCGCTACCGCGCCCGCGAAGCCCGTGATGAGGATCGCGGCCGCGATGGTGTCTCGCCTCCCTCCAGTTCGGCGAAGGACGTGCAACGCCGCGACCGCCGTTGCTCCGACCGTGACGCCCACGAGAAGGAAGCCGCGAGGAACGTCTCGCCAGATGACGGCGTCGGCCAAACCGAGAACGACGCCGTGCGCGCGCGGCATCTTCACGAGGTAGTAGCTCGGCCATCCGTCCCCTGCCCTGGCGAGCGCGAGCAGCGCAACGAGCGGCAACCCCGCTGCGAGGCCGAATCCAACCAGATCACGGTTGCGTGTGGGCTCGTCGCTCGCCCGCTTCGCGAGCAGAAGACCGAGCCCGGAGCCCGCGAGATAGAAGATCGCCTGCTGCTTCGCGAGGACCGCGATCACGAAGAGAAAGCCTGACAGCACGTGACCGCGGACGCTTCGAGCGCGAAGGAGCGCGCATGCGCCTGCCATCACGAGGGCACCGCAGAGGTTGTCGCCGCGCTCGAGGTCGTACCAGAACCCGACGAACGGAAACGCCGCGACGAAGACGAGCACGGCGGCCGCGGCCCATGCCTTCTTCGCGCCCAATGCGCGCGCTGCCCACCAGACGAAGACCCCTTGCGCGATCGAGGCGACGACCGAGATGAGCCGGCACGCGAACGCTCCGCCGCCCACCACGGCACCGAGCCAGTAGAAGAGCGGCGTGTAGAGGAACGGAATCCAGCGCGCCGAGGGAGCGGTGTAGAGCGGCTCGCCCATGCGAACGCGCTCGACGTGATCGAGCACGGAGCCGGTCATCCACTCGAGGTCGTGCGGATGGCGAATTCGCAACCCGATCACGACCAGCGCCGTGAACGCATGGAGCAGGAGAGCGGCCGCCAGCAGCCCGCGGGAAAGAGTCCGGACGCGATGCATGGTGGAAGCCGGCGAGGTCAGCGGCCGATGCCCCAGATCTCGCCCGTCGCCCACGTGGCGTCGAGCAGCGCGGTGACGACGTGCACGACCTCTTGCGGCGTGCCGAAGCGACCGAGCTGAGAGCGCGTCGCGAGGCGATGCTGGCGGAGTGGATCGGCGTCGGCCTCGGGGTCGGCCACGATGCCGAGCTCCACGATGTTCACACGTACGTCGGGCGCGAGCTCGACGGCGAGTGCGCGGAGGCCCGCGCGGATGGCGCCCTTCGCTGTGAGGTACGCGACGTGATGCTCGTAGGGACGCGTGGTGCCGGCGTCACCGAGGGCGACCACGGCGCCTTGCGCCTTCGCGAGATCGGCGGCGAGCGCATGACACAGGAGGAGCGGCGCCACGCAATGCACGGTGATGGTGCGCTCCAGATCTTCACGACGGAGCTCGTCGAACGGCGTTCGAGGGAACGGTCCGCAGGCGAGGACGATGTCGTCGACGCTCCCGCGCTCGGCCGTGGGCGGTACAGCGGCACGAAGTCCCTCCACGATGCGCTCGACGGCATCGCGATGCGTGAGGTCGGCGCAGACGAACGGCGCCGGCTTGTTGCCCGTGCTCGGTCGCGCGAGTGTCGTCGCCTGGAGCTCGAGCTTGTTGGGGTCGCGGGCCGTGAGGACGACCTCGTCGCCGCGGTCGACCAGGGCCTCTCCGATGGCGACACCGAGGCGCCCCGTCGCGCCGACGACCAGGACTCTCCGGCTCTTTCGAGCTGCCGCGGTCATGCCCACCCGTATAGCCGAAACCGCGCGCTTTGCGGGTCTGGAAGAGAGCACGCGTCGCCGGCGCTCGGAGGGCGCGCCGAAGGCAGGTGTCGCCAGCGTCGATCGCGTGTAGAAAGAAGGGGCGATGAGCGAGAAGGGCGGCGCAGCAGATCGCGAGGGCTCCCCTCATCTTTCGCACGCGGAGATCGCCCAGCTGTGGGCGAAATTCCGAGCGGGAGACGTCATCTACTGCCCGCGCGACTCCATCGGCATGGCCTTGGCGGTCGACGGCGCCGCGAAGGCGTACCGGCTCGTCTGCACGCAGTGCGGCCTCGCCTCTCCGTGGTTCGGCACGACGCCGGCGGGCCTCGTGTTCCGCAGCCCGCCGCCGACGCTCAATCCGAACGGCGGATCGAGCAACAACCCGGACGAGTAGTCGTCATTTCCGATCGCTATCGACGGTCGCGCTCAACTTGTTCGCGGACTGCTCGAGGTTCCTGAGCTGATCCTCGATGAGCTTCTTCTCCGAGGACCATCGGTCGATGCTCACACGCGACGCGTGACCGAGCTGGTCCGACACGTCGTTTGCAAGTTGCGAGGTCTGGTCTAGCAAATCCTGGAGCCACGTCGGCGCATCGCCGCCGGCGAGCTGCAGCTTCTGGCGCGCCGCCTCCGTCCGCGCCTGAACCTTCGCGAGGCGCGCTCGCGCATCGATCTCGAACTTCTGCCGGTCCACGGTCATGTCGGACTGCGCCTTCGCGCGTTGCTGACTTGCCGCAGGCAGGTTCTCGGTGTCGCTCTTGATGTCGTCGAGGCGCTTCTCCTGACGGCTCTTCGCTTGGTCGATCTGCGCCTCCTGCTGCGCGCGGGTCACGTCCGCTTGCTGCGTGGTGGACTCCTTGAGCTGCTTGTTCGGATCGCTCGCACAACCCGCGACGAGAAGCGCGGTGAGCGAGAGCACGGTCATCGTTTTCATGATTCGCCTCATCACTTCCGATAGCTGTCGACCTTCGACTTCACGTCGTCGGTGGACTTCTCGACATCGCTGAGCTGATCGTCGAGCCGCTTCTTCTCCGACGACCATCGGTCGTTGCTGACCTGCGGGAGATGGTCGATCCGGTCCGACAGGTTGTTTGCGAGCTTCGAGGTCTGGTTCAGCTGGTCGTGGATCGACGTGGGCACGTCGCCCCCCGCGAGCTGGAGCTTCTGCCGCGACTCTTCGAGCCGCGCTTGCACCTTCTGGAGCCGCGCTCTCGCGTCGTTCCCGAACTTCTGCCGTTCCTCGCCCATGTCGGCCTGCGCCTTCGCGCGCTCCTCGCTCGCGGGAGGAAGGTTCGTCGTCTCGGGCTTCATGGCGTCGATGCGCTTGTCCTCCTGCTTCTTCGTGTGCTCGATCTGGGCCTCCTGCTCCGCGCGCATCTCTGCCGCTTCCTGCGCGGAGGCATCCTTGATGCGCTTGTTTGGATCGCTCGCGCAGCCGGCGAGCTGTGCGGCGACGAGAGGCGCGACCAGAACGAGAGTGAGCGAGAGCAAGGTCGTCGTTTTCATGATGCCCCGCCCGGATGCATCCCGCGTACCGAGCGAGAGCCGACGAGACGGAGCGCTTCCGTGGGGTGGAAAGCACGGCCGGGCCTTGACATAGAGTCCTCTGGACTCAATATAGAGTTGTTATGACTCTTTCTGGTTCCTTCGTCGCGGCGGCGGGCTCCGTCACTGGGCGCGATCATCGGCGCGCCGAGCGCGACGGGCAGGACGGGCACGCTCTCGTCGCGACCGACGACGTCGTCGCCGCCGTCGTGACCGACGGTTGCTCGAGCGGCCGCACCAGCGAGATCGGCGCACGCGTGGGAGCGGCGTGGCTCGCGGCGCTCGTCGAGCATGCATTCGCCGAGGTGCAATCCGAAGACGAGGCGCTCGTCGCGGCGGCGCTGGTGACCGGTGCGCTCCTCGAGCGCCTCGAGCGACTCGCGCGCAGCTTCGATCCGGCGGGAAACGTCAGCGCGGCGCGCGTCGAGCAGTCCTTGCTCTTCGGATTCCTCGTCGCCGTCGTGACGCCACGGGCCGCCGTCGTCTTCGGCATCGGCGACGGCATCGTGGTCGTCGACGGCAAGGTCACCGCGATCGATCCCGGACCGGAGAACGCGCCGCCCTACCTGGCCTACGGGCTCGTCGGCGGATCGC